>NZ_VOZP01000007.1:0-234816 GCF_013419735.1 Acinetobacter sp. YH12064 | reverse complement strand
GCTGGCGACAATAGCAAGAGTGAACCACCTGATCCCTTCCCGAACTCAGAAGTGAAACCTCTTAGCGCTGATGGTAGTGTGGGGTTACCCATGTGAGAGTAAGTCATCGCCAGCTCATTATTCGAAAACACCCCCTGATACGTCAGGGGGTGTTTTTTTATGTGGGGAGAAAAGGGAAAAATAAGCAGAAAAGTAGAAGGACAAACTGGGAAATGATAGATATTTAAAAAGAATAAGGCTAAAACAATGCTAAAAATTTACATCAAGGTGAGCCTATATTCTTTACAGTGAAGTTCAGTCTCAATGTATAAAAACAATAGGATGTACATATGCTCCAAGATCTCGATGAAGTCTCTGTTTTAGAGATATTGCAGCAACGCTTTGAGGAAATATGCAGCGTCATCTAGAATTGCTTTGGGATGAAGTTAAAAACAATTGATAGTACAGTCCTCAGAACTAAAAATGTTAATCGAAATGGAAAATACAGGCGGTGAGCCAGATATTGTGGCGCTGAATCGGCAATCTCATGACCTGATATTTTATGATTGCAGCTTAGAGTCGCCAAAACCTAGACGAAGCTTATGTTATGACCGTGATGCCTTGGAGAATCGGAAGGATCATCCTCCCAAAAATAACGTTATAGTTATGGTGCGAGACATCGGTGCTCAGCTGCTGATAGAAGAGGACTATCGTGCGTTACAGCAAGTTTTTCATTTCGATTTAAAGACTTCGAGTTGGATCGTAACGCCAGTCGATATTCGGCAAAAGGGCGGGGCACTGTTTTGTGATCGACGTTATGATCATGTATTTAGCTATCATAATAGCGCGCAGTCATATTATGCGTCTCGTGGATTTCGCTGTAAGCTAGTGATTGCTTAATCTCAGTGCTCTCAATGCATTTAAAACAATCAAGAACGTTCAAACGAGCTTTTCTAAAGATTTAATTACGTTTGTTTTTTAGACATTTAAAACTTTTCTAAACTAAAGATAGAAATAAATGATGGTGTGTCGTTCTGAAGTTTAATGAAAGAATAGAAGAATTAGACCTAAAAACTAGGATATTATGATTTAAAAAAATCAGTTAAATAATCATATATTGATAATGTTTAATAATTAAACTAAAACATGAAAAATAACACAATTAACATGTACTTATAAGCAATTCGATTTATTAAACATACGTCTAATATCCCTAGAAAACACTGTTCCGTATATTCCGTGGCTGTTGAATTTTACTTAAAAATTCAATGAATGTTATGGACAAGTACTCATGGGAGATGAGAACGATGACAACGGAAAAAATAGACATAAATTCTGTAGTCGATAAGGCTAAATTTACCCCGTTCCACTTCAATGTAGTGGCTTGGTGCTTATTGATTATTTTATTTGATGGCTACGATTTAGCGATTAATGGCGTGGTTTTACCATTATTGATGCAAGACTGGGGCTTAAGTGCAATGCAAGCGGGGATGCTTGCCAGTACTGCGCTCGCAGGGATGATGTTTGGTGCCATGTTCTTTGGTTCTTTAGCAGATAAGATTGGCCGTAAAAAAGTCATCATGATCTGTATCGTTTTATTTAGTGGTTTGACCTTTGCCGGTGGTTTTGCGTCAAATCCAACAGAATTTGGTATTTTGCGTTTCTTGGCTGGTTTAGGGATTGGCGGTGTAATGCCTAACCTTGTGGCTTTAACGTCGGAATACGCGCCGCAGAAGATGCGTAGTACACTAGTAACGACGATGTTTAGTGGTTATGCAGTCGGTGGTGTGATGGCGGCACTTTTAGGTTCATGGTTCACCCCTGATTTTGGTTGGCAAATCATGTTCTTTATCGCAGGTATTCCACTGTTCCTTTTACCTGTCATTTGGAAATTCTTACCTGAATCTTTGGCATTTATGGTGAAAGAAAACAAACAGGAAAAAGCCCGCAGTATCGTGAAGCGCTTAGCGCCTGAAGTGAAAGTGACTGAAAATACAGTGTTCACTTTACCGCAAGAAAATGTACCTGAAGCTGCTAACGTGGTGAGTTTGTTCCGCCGTGGTCGTGCCGTAAATACATTGCTGTTTTGGGTGGCGTTCTTTACGTGCCTATTGACCATGTATGCGCTAAGCAGCTGGTTACCAAAACTGATGATGGCAGCCGGTTATTCTATGGATAACAGCTTAATGTTCATGATGGTCATGAACGTGGGCGCAGTTGTGGGTATTGTTGGCGGTGGCATTTTGGCTGACCGTTTCCATTTAAAACCTGTGCTGATGGTTTTGGGTATGATGGGCGCGATTGTGATGAGCTTGATGGGCTTCCAGTCAAATCAGTTCTTGCTATACATTTTGGTGTTCTTGGCAGGTGCTGCGTCTATTGGTTCGCAAATGCTGCTGTACAGCTATGTGGCACAGTATTACCCACTTGCTGTACGTTCGACAGGAATTGGTTGGTCTTCTGCGATTGGTCGTATGGGCGCGATTGTAGGGCCGATTCTGATTGGTGGTTTGCTCGGTATGAACTTACCTGCGCATTTCAACTTTATGGCGGTAGGTTTACCTGTACTGATTACTGCGATCGCGGTTGCATTGATCATGCATGAAAATGACAGTGATAAAATTGATGTTAAAGATGCATCTACAGCCAATGCTTAAGTCGTGATTCTTTAAATAGAAAAGCCTCCGTAAGGGGGCTTTTTTTGGGTTATTTAAAATGCTAATAAAATAATTATTTTATATTTTCTAATATTCTATATTTATAAGTTTTTAAAAAAGATATAAAAACTTAACTATGACTATTTTATGGGGGAGAGATGGAGTTTATTGAGCAAATTAAAGAAGTAATGAAGGAATCGCGAAAAGAAATGCATGTTGATCAAATAGCAGAAGCAATCGTAGCGAAATATCCTCATACTCAGCAGCATCTAGATGTTTTATCTAAGAAAATCTCTTCGATACTTTCAAAGGATATTGACAAATATAAAACAAAATCAGAGTTCACAAAACCAAAAAATTCTAAAGGTGCTCCAAGACGGGGAATTTACAGATTAAAAATCAAAAAAGTTGTACCTGATATTGTTCCACCGCCACCTACAGTTAATGCACTGTATACGGGCAAGGCTGGTGAATTTGCAGTGATGGCTGAATTATTATTTTTTGGATTTAATACATCATATATGGCTGTTGATGATGGTATTGATCTTGTCGCAGCAAAAGATAATAAATACTTTCATATACAGGTTAAAACAGCCAATATATCTGAATCAAATAATCAGTATAGATTCACGATAAATCAGAGATCTTATGATTCAAAGGATGCATCATCTACTTTCTATATTTTTGTATTACGATCATGTAATGGTCCATCTTATGTAAATAATTATATTATTCTTCCAAATAGTGATATCAGTCGATTACTGGAATCTGGAACTATTACACAAGCGGCTAAATTATCCATTCGTATTGAACGCGATAAAAATGGAAAATATTTATTAAATTCAAAGGAAACTGTGAATTACGCTTTAAATAGATTTGATAAAATTCGTTAAATAAACTGATTTATATGACCAATTCTGCCATGGTCATTAATTGACAAGCGATATTTATAGAAATTACAAATAGGTATTATGATCATGCAATTTAATTCTATCTCGCCAATCCCTGAAGATGATGCAGAACTGCATCTGCCTGAACTGGTGTACTGGGCATCTTTAGGTGAACTCGCAGAAGTCGAAAAATCTTTAGCGAATGGCACAGACGTAAACACTGCCGATGAAGAAGGCTATAGCGCACTGCATGCAGCCGCAGAAAACGGCTATTTAGACGTGGTGAAGCTTTTGGTAGCTAATGGTGCAAATGTACAGCATAAGACCCAATACACAGCATTAGAGCTTGCAGAAATGGCAGGCAATGATGATGTGGTAGCTTACTTAAAAAATTTGTAAGCCATAATATTTTATGAATCAACATTATAAAATACCCGCATGCAATATGCGGGTATTTTCATTTTAGTATTATTGTTGCTGTTGCTGTTGCTGTTGCTGTTGCTGTTGCTGTTGCTGTTGCTGTTGCTCAAACTCCTGCTGAATCGCTTGATTAAACGCAGGCAAGTCATCTGGACAACGAGAAGTAATGAGCACCCAACCACCCGTATTACAGCGGTGCACCTGCTCATCGACCCAATGTGCACCCGCATTTTCCAAATCCAAACGAATACTTTTATAAGACGTCAGAGTTTTATCACGAATTCGTTCAGCATTAATGAGCGCCCAAGGACCATGACAAATTGCAGCAATAGGTTTTTGATGGTCAGCAAAGTTTTGAATAAGTCGCAGTGCATCTTCATCGATCCGTAGATGATCTGCATTGACAGTTCCGCCTGGAATTACTAACACATCATAGTCTTCAGCATTTACGTTGCTCAATTGGGCATTGGGTTGAACTTCAGCTTCGACCTTTTTGTCGGCTTTTACTGTTTGGACAACCGCATGTTTAATAGCGGCATGAATGGCTTCAATTCCCTTTTCATTTAAATAATTTAATGGTTGGATCAGCTCGTCATGTTCAACACCGACATTTGAAGTTATCACTAAAGCTTTTAAAGTCATGATTGACTCCTTGCAATGAGGATTGTCTACCACGCTAACAAGCTGACGGATTTGGGTATGTAATAATTTCGCAGGAAACTGTAAGAAGTTTTGACAGAGATGTTATGCGAAAGTTCTAGATTAGAGCGAACTTTTAAAAATCAGCTAGAAAAAGAAAACCCCAACATCCTGTTGGGGTTTTCTTCGTATTTCGTATTTTAGATACAACTCCATGTCATATCTCACGTCCTGATGCAGAAACTTATTGTTATTGTTTTATGTTTCGGAAACTTCCTGTTTCCTGATAACTGTAGATTAGGCCTGTTTGAATAAATTGAATAGCAGCAATTTTCTGCATGTCATGTAAGCCAAAACGTACAAAATTATTCTGTTACCTTTCCAAAGAAAAATCATCTGATTAATTGATTAGAATCAAATGATTATAAAATGGAAGGGAACAGTAAATGAAACAATGCATACAATATTTTCGAACGCCTAGTCTCATCGTTGGCATCCTGATGACAGCCGCATGCCATGCGGAAAACACCACAACTACAGCACAAGATCAAACACCAAGCCAAGCTCAAAAATTGGCACAAATCCAGCAAGGACAGCGCTTTAAAATACAAAAAATCGCTCAATTTAATGAGCCTTGGGCCATACAGCCGCTCTCAGACGGACGTTTATTGCTGACTGAAAGAAAAGGCCAGCTGATCATCTTTAATCCGCAAAACCAGCAGAAAATACAGGTGAAAAACCTTCCCAAAGTTGCCTATGGCGGACAAGGCGGCTTAGGTGATATTGCACTTGATCCGCAGTTTGAAAAAAATCATCAAATATACCTGAGCTATGCAGAAGCAGGACAGGGCGGTTATGGCGCTGTCATCGAAAAAGCCACATTAAACCTCAATGAAGCTGCGCCAAGTTTAAAACAGCGAATAATCATTTGGAGGCAAACTCCAAAAGTAGAAGGTCAAGGCCATTATTCACACCGTATGCAATTTGGAACAGATGGAAAATTATGGGTGAGTTCGGGCGAACGTCAGAAGTTTGATCCTGCACAAGATTTGCAGTCAAATTTGGGTAAAGTGCTGCGCTTAAATAGTGATGGAACGCCTGCTGCAGATAATCCATTTCAGACCCAAGGCGAAGTTGCCAAGCAAGTCTGGAGCTTCGGGCACCGTAATCCTTTAGGCATGGCATTTGATGCAAAACAGCAGCTGTGGGTGGCCGAAATGGGCCCGAAAGGCGGTGATGAGTTAAATCTCGTGCAGCGTGCGAAAAACTATGGCTATCCGCATGTATCGAATGGCGATCATTATGATGATCAACCGATTCCTGATCATCATACTCGGCCTGAATTTGAAGCGCCTGCCATCAGTTGGACACCGGTGATTTCACCGTCAAGTTTGATGTTTTACCAAGGGCAAAAGTTCCCATTGTGGAAAAATAAAGCGCTGATTGGTGGCTTATCTTCAGAAGCGATTGTGATTGTTGATACAGAGCTTAAACCTGTCCAAGAAATACAACGAATTGCCATGCCACAGCGTATTCGAGGACTAATTGAAGCCAAAGACGGCAGTATTTGGGGCATTGAAGATGGAGAAAAGGCATGGTTATTCAAAATTGAGCCTAAATAGTGGCTAAAAAATAAACAAAAAATTCAAAAAATAAAAAAAAGCCCCTACGGGGCTTCTCACATACAGGCCTACACGAATTTTAAATCCGTCAGCTAAGCCGCATAGTGCTCATCGGCATTAAATGCATTGGCTTGAATTTGAATTAATTTACGATTTCCTTGTTCTCCATTCATTCGCCAATGCGCAATTTTAATATTATCCACAATAGCAACATCGCCTTTATGCCACTGTAAAAGCAGGGCATCTTTATACATTGCATCAAAAAATTGCTGCTTTTCGGCATCGTTCCATTCAATTTGTTGACCTTCTAGCGTGTAAATTTCCCAAGTCAGTTGCATGCCATCCGCCGTCGAATCAATTTCAATGTCCCCTCGATTTTCAAAGCAATTTTTCGCGGCCTGATGGGCAAATGGATTGGTATTATTGGCAAAAGCCCATGGCTGAATCACATGCTTTTTTGTATCAGGGTGATGAATCACCAGTGGCGAACGCTGCAAGGTTAGTTTGGCTTTTTTATCTTGTCGAATCTCTAAACTAAACGGGCTCTTTTTCAGCAATAATCGGTCAAATAGTCCCACCTCACGTGCCGAAACATAAGAAAAATGGTTCCATGCGCCGAGATATTTTTCTTGTAGATATTTCGGAAAATTCTCCCAAATTTGCTCTAAGTTATTGAACCCAGTTTCTGCCAAATACGTCGAAGGTTCCTGACAGAATAAGGCGATATAACGCGAGCGTTCTGAGCGCACGCCACCTTCAACATGCGGGCCTTGTACCGAGTTTTCGACTGGACCCAATTGCACTGTGTTGCGGTCGATATAACGACGGTAGTCACCTGCGCCGAGCAATTTCTCGCTGTATTTTCGCATCCATGATGCAACCCAGCTGGGCATATTGGGGTTAAATGCATTCCATGGGGTAAACTGGAAATATTGTTCAATCAGTTGGTTAAATTGTTCGGGTTGCTCGATGTTAAAACCACGAAACAGTAAGATGCCATTTTCATGGATTTGTTGTAAAAGCTCTTGTCGATGCGCGCCAATATATTGTGCAAGATCTTGCGGGCTATTGTGTTCTGGAGCGGCATGAAAAATTCGGGTAAAACTATTCAGTTGTTGCTGTTGCAATTGCATAGGTCATTCTCTAATTTTTTAATTCAATTTTTATTGTTGTCGCCTAATCCCTAAGCGCTGACAGTTCGAGCTGCTGAACTCGCAGCCGTTATTCTGTCTAAATTCTCTGCCGATTATAAGTACAGTTTTACTGTTGCGATGTAAGTATTGTTGATAAATTGCGATTTTTCGACGAATAGAGCGCGATCGTTGAATGAATGACGACATGAAAAAAGCCCTCGACATCCTATCGAGGGCTTTTTAGATTCATTCTAAAGATATGACTCCTGTCATACCGATCAGCGTTCCTGCTGCATGTGCATTATTTATTTTTATTGCAAGACATCCTGTCTCTGTATGTTCTTACTATAGGCGCGTTGCTGTTGAGGCTACAGGCGTAAATACTGCAAGTGCTGTAGGTAAATGCCTACAGCAGAACGTCGCTAAATCCTGCTAGTGTAGTGATCTAAATAACAACAATGAGTTTCGCGCATGCCTGCAACACAAATCGATATACGGATGCAATACAGCATAGAACAAGAGCAACAGCTGATAAATGCTGTCTTTGACGCCATACAACAGAGTTTTCAATTGCCTCGATATGACCGCAATATACGTTTGCAAGTGCATGCGCCACATCGGTTTCAGGTGTTTGATCATTTGACGCAGCCTGAGCGCTTTACGCATATCACCATTGATTGTTTTGCGGGACGAACCTTAGCAACCAAGCGTAAGTTATATCAATTACTGGTGCAAAATTTGGTGGAATTTGGTATTCCAGCAGACCATATCATCATTACCTTACGTGAAAGCCCTCTAGAAAATTGGGGGATTCGAGGTGGTCAAGCCGCCTGTGAAGTTGATTTAGGTTTTCAGGTGGATGTTTAGTCTGTGCAAATACATGGATTGTTGCTTTCATGAAGCCTAAACGAAAAAGCCCCGACATCCTGTCGGGGCTTTTTCGGATTCATTCTAGCGGTATAACTCCTGTCCTACCGTTAAGCTTCCTGCTCATTGTCTTATCATTGTTGTTTTATGTTCAGTGACATCCTGTCGCTGTATGACCTTAATATAAAAGTAATCCAATAACGTGAATAGTGTCTATTATCCGCATCTGATGTAAGCCAAAACGTACAACACCTAAATTATCATTCTGTCCGTCGCGTCAATGTATTGCACAGCATTAAGGCTATCGACCGTTAGATCTATGCATCCATATTATCTAAACCGCTTTTAAAACAGCAGGAAGCTGGTTTTGATGTGATTAAAATCTTCATCAGCGGTGTTACATATTTTTGCGATTAATTGGTTGAATGGTGAACTAATTTATCAGACATTAAAAATTCATAATGAAAAATATACAGGGAATAAGATCGATGCTAAGAATACTTACACAACAACGGACGACATCAAAACTTCAGCTCACATTAGGCTGCGTTATTGCGCTTAGTGCTTCAGCAAGTTGGGCAGCATCTCCACAAGAGATTATGCAAATTGCGGAAAGTCAAAAGCAAAGTTATTTAGAGACCTTGAAAACCTTGGTCAATATTGAATCCGGCAGTAAAGATATTGAGGGTTTGAATCAAATTGCTAAGGTGGTCGCAGAGCAATTAAAAGCCACAGGGGCTGAGGTGAACGTGATTCAGCCCAAAGACATCATGAAACTCGATGGTGCGCCAGATCAGACAGGGCCGATTGTAAAAGCGGTACTGAAAGGCAAAGGTAAAACGAACATTATGTTGTTGGCACATAATGATACGGTGTATCAAAAGGGCCAATTACAAGGTCAACCGTTTCGTATAGATGGTAATAAAGCCTATGGTTTAGGTATTTTGGACGACAAGCAAGGTGTTGCTGCAGTGATTCATGTCTTGGATATGCTGAAACAGCTGAAGTACCAAGATTACGGCACCATTACGGTGTTAATTAATTCAGATGAAGAAATCAGTTCACCCGGCTCGCGCCAATTGATTATGGATACAGCTCAAAATCAGGACGTTGTCCTCTCCTTTGAAACCGGTGGTTTAGAGGGAAGTTTGATGTTAGCCACTAGTGGGATTGGTGCGGCTTATTTAGATATTAAAGGGCGGGGTTCGCATGCGGGGGTAAAACCTGAAGCAGGGGTCAATGCCTTGACAGAACTGGCTTTTCAGATTCAACAATTAGAAAATCTATCCAATCCGAAAACGGGTTTAAAGCTGAATTGGACTGTTGCGACGGCTGGAAAAACCCGAAATGTGATTCCTGACCATGCGACAGCGCAGGCAGATGCTCGTTCCTTAAAACCACAAGATTTTGCTGAGTTGGAAAAAACATTGAAGCAAAAAGTCAAAACCAAAAAATTGGCGGAAAGTCAGGTCGAGGTCAAATTTGAAGTCCGTCGACCACCTTTAGAAGCCAGTCCACAAGCCAAAAAATTGGCCGCGACAGCCCAGCAGATTTACACAAACGAATTAAAGCTGCCGATGAAAGTTGAAACGACCGCTTGGGGTGGTGGTACTGATGCCGCTTTTGCTGGGGTTAGTTCGAGAGCCGCGATCATTGAGGGACTAGGCATGTCAGGTGATGGATTACATTCAGATAAAGCTGAATATATTTTGACAGATTCTATCGTACCGCGTTTGTACTTGGTGACGCGTTTAATTGTGGAGAGTTCTAAAAAGTAATCGTATCCGATTGGGTGAGATCTAATGAGCCATTGCCCTGAGTTTGGTTGTGGCTCATGTTAGAGCTATTCTTATGTAGCATTTGAAATGAAAAAAGCCCCGACATCCTGTCGGGGCTTTTTCGGATTCATTCTAGCGGTATAACTCCTGTCCTACCGTTAAGCTTCCTGCTCATTGTCTTATCATTGTTGTTTTATGTTCAGTGACATCCTGTCGCTGTATGACCTTAATATAAAAGTAATCCAATAACGTGAATAGTGTCTATTATCCGCATCTGATGTAAGCCAAAACGTACAACACCTAAATTATCATTCTGTCCGTCGCGTCAATGTATTGCACAGCATTAAGGCTATCGACCGATAGAACTATTGACCCAAATCGATCTAAACCTGTTTTAAAACAGCGGGAAGCTGGTTTTGATGAGATTAAAATCTTCATCAGCGGTGTTACATATTTTTGCGATTAATTGGTTGAATGGTGAATTAATTTATCAGACATTAAAAATTCATAATGAAAAATATACAGGGAATAAGATCGATGCTAAGAACACTTACACAACAACGGACGACATCAAAACTTCAGCTCGCATTAGGCTGCGTCATTGCGCTTAGTGCTTCAGCAAGTTGGGCAGCATCTCCACAAGAGATTATGCAAGTTGCGGAAAGTCAAAAGCAAAGTTATTTAGAGACCTTGAAAACCTTGGTCAATATTGAATCCGGCAGTAAGGATCTTGAAGGCCTGAATCAAATGGCCAAAGTGGTGGCAGATCAGTTGAAGAATGTCGGTGCTGAAGTGAGTGTGATCGAAAGTACAGATATTTATCGCATGGACGATACACCTGAGAAAATGGGACCAATAGTTAAAGGGGTATTGAAAGGTCAAGGTAAAAGTAAAATCATGATGATCGCGCATATGGATACGGTTTATGAACGGGGAATGCTTAAAAACCAACCGTTTAAAATTGACGGTAATCAGGTCTATGGCTTAGGTATCATTGATGATAAACAAGGGGTAGCTGCAATTTTGCATGTTTTGAATACCCTTAAAAAATTGAATTATAAAGACTATGGCACGATCACTGTTTTGATGAATTCAGATGAGGAAATCAGCTCACCTGCCTCACGTAAGTTGATTACAGAAACAGCACAAGATCAGGATGTGGTGTTGTCTTTTGAAGGGGGCGGTAAAGATGGTAACTTACGTCTGGCAACCAGTGGCATTGGCGCAGCCTATTTAGAAATTAAAGGAAAATCTTCACATGCCGGTGTGAAACCTGAGGCAGGGGTGAATGCACTCACTGAGCTCTCTCACCAAATCGCACAAATGCAAAATCTATCTGATCCTAACACTGGGTTAAAGCTGAATTGGACTGTGGCGGAAGCGGGTAAAACACGCAATGTCATTCCAGAACATGCTGCTGCACAGGCGGATGTCAGAGCACTACGTGTCCAAGACTTTGAGGCCGTGGAAAAAACGTTAAATGAGAAAATCAAAAATAAAAAGTTATCAGATAGCCAAGTCAGTGTGAAATTTGAAGTCCGCCGTCCACCGTTGGCTGTAAATGATGCCTCTAAAAAGTTGGCTGAAAAAGCGCAAGACATCTATAAAAATGAGTTAAACATTCCATTGACTGTTTCTTTGACTCCAACAGGAGGCGGTACTGATGCTGCTTTTGCTGGAGTAAAGTCGAAAGCTGCTGTAATTGAGGGAATGGGATTATCAGGAGATGGGGCTCACTCAAGCAATGCAGAATATATTTTAAAAGACAGTATTATTCCGCGTTTGTATTTGGCAACACGATTAATTGTGGATGTGTCGAAAGCAAGATAATATTCTATATCGCAATGATTAGAAGGAGCCTACCTAGGTGGGCTTCATTATGATTAAGCATACAGAACGAAATGAAAAAGCCCCAACGTCCTGTTGGGGCTTTTTCGTATATTGCTAAGATTCAACTCCTGTCAAATCAATCGCTTCCTGCATGTTCCATTCTTTTTATTCTAGAAACTTCCTGTCTCTGTATGCTTTAACTTTATCGTGGATGATGCATAGCGTATAGCTGCCATCTGCCGAAAATAATCTAAGCCTGAACCTGCAAAAGGCGGCATTTATCACGCGAACGGCAACAATTAAGCACTCACATATTGCAGTAATTTTTTGAAAATCGCTTTAACTGCTTTGTTGTCAAATTCATTCGGTTCGAATTTATCTGCTTGATTGCGCGTGAAAATGTCACGAATTTCGACCACAGCATTACTGTCAATTAAGCCCAATTGGGTTGCCACTTGGCGAATTTGATCAATCGAACGTGAACCATTGGTGCCACCATAGCTAACGTATGCCGCAGGTTTTCCGGCCCATTCTTTACCGAGGTAATCCAATGCATTTTTGAGCGCAGGGCTGTAGCCGTGGTTATATTCAGGGCTAATGAAAATAAATGCGTCACCTTGTGCGATTTTATCTGCCCATGCTTGTTGTTTGGGTTGGTCATAAATCCCGGTTAATGGTGGATGTGCGCCTGCAAAAATAGGCAGATCCCATTCTTTTAAATCGACAATCTCAGTTTCTACGGTACTGTAGTCATAGCTTTCGATTTCTGAAAGTAGCCAGTTGGCAATCTTAATTGCCGTACGGCCTTCGCGGACACTGCCGACAATAATATGAAGTTTCATCGTATTTCCTGTCTTGTTTTAAAGTCTTGCATTAAATTAATATGAATTCGATCTGTTGCATATACAGAAAATGTATCGAGTCGATTGATAGTTATAATAAATAGTGATAAAAAAAGCTCCTGAAGGAGCTTTTTATTTGATGAAACTTAGATCAGTTTCACGCCTTGTTGACCGGCAGGGGTCACTTTGAAAATTTCAACTTCAAAGGTGATATTTTTACCGGCTAGAGGGTGGTTGAAATCCACTTCGGTAATGTCTTCACCCACAGTTTTGATCACCCCATACAGACTTTGTTTGGCTTTATCTTCAAACTCAATCATATGGCCTTCAACAGGACGTTGCTCAAATTTGACAGTATCAAACTTTTGTACGTTTTCTGGGTTCCATGGACCAAAAGCATCTTCAGGAGGAAGGCTCACAGTACGGCGGTCACCTGCACGTAAACCGAATAAAGCTTTCTCAAAACCCGGTAATAAGCTGCCATCACCCATGACAAGGCTGACAGGTTCAGCACGGCTACGGGTATTGTCAATTTCTACGCCATTTTCAATAGCAACAGAAAAGTGAAGGTCTACTTTAGAGCCTTCTTCAATACGAGTTTCCTCGTTAGGATTGATAAAATCAGTCATTTTGCGCTTCCGCACGTTGAATTCGGTGTTTTTCTAAGAAAAATGTATCGATAAGAAGCAGAATCGTGCCTAAAGTAATGGCACTGTCTGCAATATTAAATGCAGGAAAGTGGCTGTTGTTGTAATACACGTGAATGAAATCCACCACATAGCCTAAAGATACGCGGTCAATTAAGTTGCCGATTGCGCCGCCTAAAATCAGGGCAATGGCAATTGGAAGGACTTTCACGTTTTTTGGCATACGCATGAGCCAAAATACAAAAATGACAGACACAAGTCCTGCGAGTGAAGTAAAGAAATAACGTTGCCATCCACCGGCATCGGACAAGAAACTAAAGGCAGCGCCATAGTTATGTAGTAATGTCCAATTTAAAAAGGGCATGACAGGTACAGGATCTGCGTAGTTCAGATGTGTACTTGCAATCCATTTGGTCCATTGATCCAAAATAATGGCAACAATGGATAAGCCCACCCACACTAAATTGTGTGGGTAGAATTGAAAGAAGCCCTTTTTTTCTTGTGGATTAGGCATATTTTCTCTCTTCGCCTTGACCTGTAGGAAGGTTAATAATACAACGAGAACAAAGACCTGGATGTTCGTGATGTGTATTCACATCTGGCAATACATGCCAGCAGCGTGCACATTTTTCACCATCAGCAGCAGAGACTTTGACATTTAAACCATCAAGGTCAGAGGCTTCACCTTGCGTTGCATCAAACTCATTGACAATCACTTGAGAAGTGATGAGGACAAAACGCAGTTCTTCACCGAATTTGTCTAAAACAGCTTTCAGCTCAGCATTGGCCCAAAGTTCAACTTTGGCAGACAAGTTTGAACCCACAGTTTTTGCAGTACGTGCAGCTTCAATAAACTTGTTCACTGCAGATTTAACGGTGATCAAGGTTTGCCATTCAGCTTCAGTCACTAAATTTGCTGTAGAGGCTACAGGAATGTCATACCACTCCGCAGTAAATACATATTTCTCAGATTGCTCTGGAATTAGCGGCCAAGCTTCTTGTGCGGTGAAACTCAAGATTGGAGACATCCAACGAACAAATGCTTGAACCAAGTGATACAACGCAGTTTGCGCAGAATGACGCGCAGCTGAGTCTGCCTTAGTGGTGTACTGACGGTCTTTGATGATGTCTAAATAGAAACCACCCAAGTCATTAATACAGAAGTTGGTCAATGCGCTGGTCACGATATGGAAGTTCATATCTTCATAGGCTTGCTGAATGGTTTTCTGTACTTCCGCAGCACGTTGCAAGATGTATTGATCCAGTGCGATCAATTGATCAACAGGCAACGCATCCGTCGATGGTTTGAAGCCATTCAAGTTAGCCAACAAGAAACGCAATGTGTTACGGATACGGCGGTAACCATCTGATGCACGGCTGAAGATTTCTTTACCCGCAGTCATTTCATAACGGTAGTCTGCAGAGGCGATCCAGAAACGTAGACCATCTGCACCCATGTCTTTGATGATGTCTTGTGGAGTGATCACGTTACCGATCGACTTCGACATTTTGCGGCCTTTTTCGTCAACAACGAAGCCGTGAGTCAATAAGCCTTTGTAAGGTGCGCGGTTATTAATCGCCATAGACGTCAACAATGAAGACTGGAACCAGCCACGATGTTGGTCAGAACCTTCAAGGTACAAGTCAGCAGGGTCTTGCAATTCTTCACGTTCACGGAGTACTGCAAAGTGTGTTGTTCCAGAGTCAAACCAAACGTCTAGAGTGTCACGAACTGCATTGTATTGCTCTGCATCTGCACCGATAAACTCAGACGCATCACGGTTATACCAGCCGTCAATACCTTCTTGTTCAATCAGCTTCGCCACTTCTTCGATCAGCTCAGGCGTACGCGGGTGAAGTTCGTTGGTGTCTTTATGCACGAAGAATGGAATTGGCACGCCCCATGTACGTTGACGTGAGATACACCAGTCTGGACGACCTTCAATCATCGATTGGATACGGTTTTTACCCCAATCCGGTACGAAGCTGATGTCATTTTCAATCGCGTTCAATGCACCTTGGCGTAAACCTTTTGCATCCATGCTGATGAACCATTGCGGTGTTGCACGGAAGATAATCGGTGTTTTATGGCGCCAGCAATGTGGATAGCTATGTTTGATCACCACATGTGCCCAAAGTTTGCCTGCTTCGGTTAAAGCAGCAATGATTTTTGGATTAGCTTTGTAGATGTGTTCGCCTGCAAAAATTGGCGCAGTTGGTAAATACACACCGTTGCCGCCGACTGGATTGTCGACTTTCAGGTTGTACTGTAAGCCAACTTTATAGTCGTCCACACCATGGCCTGGCGCTGTATGTACAGCACCTGTACCACTGCCGTCTGTGACATGCTCACCTAAGATTACTGGTACTTGGCGTTCAGCAATTAACGGATGTTGTAGTACTAGGTTTTCAAGTTTTGCACCAGCAAACTCAGCAATCACTTCAACTGCGTTAAAGCCATAACGCTGCGTTGCAGATTCAACCAATGATTTTGCAAGGATGAAGTTTTGCGCTGCTTTGTCTTCGCCAGTTGCTTTCACCAATTGATATTCAAGCTCAGCATGTAGAGCAACCGCTTGGTTGGCAGGCATAGTCCAAGGCGTGGTTGTCCAGATTACGATATCTGTAGAATCGCTAACTGTAACACCTAGGCGTGCAGATAAATCAGCTAAATCAACAACAGTAAAACCAACGTCAATCGCATCTGATTTTTTGTCTTCGTATTCCACTTCAGCTTCAGCTAAGGCAGAACCACAGTCCAAACACCAGTTGACTGGTTTAAGACCCGGTTCAATATGGCCTGCTTTGGCAATTGCACCGAGCGAACGAACGATGTCTGCTTCTTGTTTGAAGTTCATGGTGAGGTAAGGATTGTCCCAATCACCAAATACACCCATACGCACGAAGTCTTTTTTCTGTAATTCGACTTGGGTGTAGGCATATTCACGGCAGGCTTTACGGAAAGTTGAGGCATCTACTTTTACGCCGACTTTACCGACTTTTTCTTCAACTTTCAGTTCGATTGGAAGACCGTGACAGTCCCAGCCTGGTACATACGGTGCGTCAAAACCGTCCATTACACGACTTTTGATGATGATGTCTTTCAGGACTTTATTCACCGCATGGCCTAAGTGAATTTGGCCATTTGCGTATGGAGGGCCATCATGAAGCACATATTTTTTCTTGCCAATACGCGATGCACGAATCTGCTGATAAATGTTGTCGGCATACCACTCTTCTAACCATTTCGCTTCACGTACTGCGAGATTTGCTTTCATCGCAAATTCAGTACCTGGGAGGTTTAGCGTGGCTTTATAATCCACTGCATTTTCAGGAGTTTGCTTATCGCTCATGCAAGTTGTCTTCCAAATTTATCAGCCCGTTGACTGACGCGTTTTACAATAAATAATCGGGGTTTAAAAGGGGAAATGAGGGTGCTGACCTCGAAACTCAAGGAGCTTTTCGACGTCGTCATCAATTCCGGCTTTCAGTGCTTCAAGCGAAGGGTAGTCCTTTTCGCCATGTAAAAAGTTCAAGAACGTCACCCGCATTAACAGGCCATACAGATTAGCAGAAACATCAGGAAAATGTACTTCTAATCGCCATTCAGGATGTTCCTGTTTAATTGCGGGACGCGTACCAACATGCCCTGCACCAAACAGGGCAAAGGGTGCATAACCTGCAACCCCTAATTTGTCAGCATTTTCGCTTTTTACTTTATCTGTTAAAGATTCGGTTTCACAAATGACATCGACTGCATAAATGCCATTTAAACAAGGTTTATGACGGTTTAAACGCACATTAATGGTAGGAAAATTAATCGTGCGACCGATTTGATCGCCATACTGTACACGACCTGTGATGCTATAAGGACGACCTAAAAGCTTTGCGGCATGGGCAAGGTCGCCTGCTTGTAATGTCTGACGAACCAGTGTTGAACTGACACGTTCGCCATCGACTTCGACATTTTGCAGGGCTGTGACTTGGAAGCCGTATTGGCGTAAAAATTCGCTATTGCCTTGACGGTTTTTGCCAAAGTGGTGATCTTCGCCCAAAACTAAACTTTGTGTATTGAGTTTATTTTTTAAAATATCGGCAAATTCTTCAGCGCTGAGATTACGAAAGGCATTGTCAAATTTCGCCACCACAATATAGTCGACGCCCAGTTCAGTTAAATATTCGACTTTTTCACGTAGTGAACTGATTCGAGGTGGAGCGTCATAAGCTTTAAAGAATTCAAGTGGTTGTGGCTCAAAAATCATCACAGCTGTTTTTAAGTTTTGTTGCTGTGCTATGTCTTTGAGCTGGCTGACCATCGCTTGATGACCCAAATGTACGCCATCAAAATTGCCAATGGTCACGGCAGTTTTGGGGAGTTCTAAGTGGGGCGCTAAAGCATTCAGACGGAGCAGCTTCATGGGCGAATCAATTGTTGAAAATGTTTGAGGGCTATATATTGCCATAATCTTCTGCGTTCGTCTTGTTGTTGTGTTTTTACTCAAGTTTTTTTATGCAGAGATGAATTAGTTATCAGTAAAATAAATTATAAAAATAAATATTAATCAATTTTTCTTATTTAATGGTGTGCTTAAACTATAGACATTCCATTTTGATGAGCATCATGCGATGAAAATGCCATTTTATCAACTTCAGCATAAACAAGACTTGATTCGTCATTTCACCCCAAACTGGTTTACGGTGGTGATGGGCACAGGTGTGGTGGCCCTCATTTTACCATTTATAGCGTTGGCGCCGCAGTGGATGTGGTCCATCGGAGCAGGGTTGTGGCAGATCAGCATCGTGTTGTTCATATTGTTTAGTGGGATGTATCTCAGCCGATGGATCTTGTATCCACAAGAAGCCAAGCAGATTTTCCAGCATCCGGTGATGAGTTTATTTCTTGGGGCAATCCCCATGGCACTGGCAACCCTGATCAATGGCGCATTGAAATTTGGCACCACGCTGTACACTGAGTTTTTGGGCGTAAGTATCATCACATGGGCTGAATATTTATGGTATGTCGATGTGTTGATGGCAATTGCGATTGCATGGTGTGTTCCCTTTCTGATGTTTAGTCGTCAGCAACATGCGCTGCAAGGCATGACCGCAGTATGGTTATTGCCGATAGTGGCTTGCGAGGTGGCTGCCAGTTCAGGCGGTTTATTGTTGGCGCATTTACCTGCACAGGCCCATGCTGTCCATATTTTGCTGGGGAGTTATCTGCTTTGGGGAATCTCAGTATTTCCAGCCTTTGCCATCTTAAGCATCTTGTTGCTGCGTCTGGCTTTACATCAATTGCCAAGCAAGGAGATGGCAATCAGCAGTTGGTTGGCCTTAGGACCGATTGGGACAGGGGCGTTAGCGCTGGTACTTTTGGGAGAGCAAGCCCCTCGTATTTTGACAGCAGTAAATTTGGTTGATTTAGGACAGGTGTTACTTCAAGGCGGTGTGTTTGCAGCCCTTGTTCTACTTGGATTTGGTGTATGGTGGTTTGGAGTCGCTATACTCATCACGCTAAAACATTTACGAGATTTACCCTTTAATCTCGGGTGGTGGGCGATGACGTTTCCATTCGGCGTTTTTAGTTTGGCGGTCATCCATTTGGCGGAACAAACGCAGTTACACGCTATTCAACAGTTCGGTACTTTTTTTGCAGTATTGCTCTGTACGCTTTGGACATTGGTGATGCTGAAAACCATACAAGGGTTTTATCGCGGCAGCTTATTTTTTTCTCCGTGTTTAAAAGCGTATTGTGATGCTCAGCGCGCATCTTAAATGATGTCGGGTGAATGTAAATCCGTTGAAGAAAACTATTGCGCGTTGGCTTTGACGGATTTCAGCAAACAAATATAGAGCTTCTGCAAGCGTGTGATGCAGTTACGTTATTTTGCTATCCAAGCAAAACATTCATGTATAAAATTTGCGCGTATTTTCGAGAGATCAATTGGCTTCGAGATATAAACTTGCTTGAAGTATAGGAACTAGAGCAAGGCATATGGATTAAAACAAAAAAGATAAAAATAAGGATCGAATTATGTGTAATCAAACCAGTTTTTGGGATGATGCCAAAGGATTATTAGAAGAGTGGTACGTCGCTTGTACCTCTAAAGAACTCAAAAAAGATCAACCTTTTTCAGCCACCCTGTATGGTAAAAAAATTGTTCTGTTCCGACAAAAAGATGGAACAGCCGCTGCATTGCTCGATCAATGTGTGCATCGTGGTGTGCCTTTGTCTCAGGGTAAAATGACTGATGGCTGCGTTACATGTCCATATCATGGTTGGTCGTATCAGGGTGATGGCCATGTGGCGCATATTCCCAGTGTCAATGGGCAGTTTTTTCCAGAAAAACCGCATCCCTTTAAACAGCGTAGTTTTGATGTGTGTGAGCAAGATGGGGTGGTATGGATTTATCTCGGTGAAAAGCCCAAACAGGAACGCCCAGAAATATTTAAATTACCGTTTTATGATCAAGCCGGCTGGGTCAGCTATTACATGGTCGGCAGTTATGATGGTGAGATGGGCGCTGTTGCACAAAATATTATGGATGTGACCCATACCATATTTGTGCATGAAGGCTGGTTTCGTTCAGAGTCGGGAAAAGCCGTGGATGCCACCATAGATGTGGGGCCGCGCAAAGTAGTCGTTGACTATCATGACCATGATGCAGATGTTGGCATGATGCCATGGCTGACCAATCCGCATGGTGCTGAACAAGTCCACCGCGACAGTTTTATCGCGCCGAATATTACCTTGGTGGAATACCATTGGGGAGAGCCGTCGGGCATGGTGTTTAATAGTCTGATTAGCCCTGTGGGACCGTATGAGTCAAGGGTTTATACCTGTGTTAGTTATAAATTTCCGATTCCAAAATTGTTGTCTAAGGCATTGATGCCGGCTGTGAATGCCTATACTTGGGTGGTCAACAAACAAGACATTAAAATTTTGTCAGCGCGAAGAGTTGGCATCGAGCATATGCCGATGACCCATTCGCATAGTGTACGAGGGGATATGGCACATATTGCCTTAGAGAAGATTTTAGATGCCTTACGTCACGACCAACAATTGGCACCATCTTTTATTGGCAAACGTCCGATGCAATTTCAAATTTGATAGCAGTTGAATCTGCTTGAGGAGTTTATTTTTCTGAGCAATGTGATTTTTGAAGCTGATTTTTTCTGCGCACGTGCAAATGTATGCTATATGAAGGCATCAATTTGAGGAGACCGCTATGCGTCAGCAAATCGCTTTAATTATGGCACTGCCGAGTGAATCTAAAGGCTTGTTTGAAGCTGCAGGCATTGAAGTGCATTACAGTGGTATTGGTAAAGTCAATGCCGCATTTAAAGCCTTTGATGTGATTCAAAAAACCGGATGTCATACTTTGCTGAATTTGGGCACTGCGGGAAGTTCACATTTTGATGCACATGCTTTGGTTGAAGTGGCTCAATTTGTACAACGGGATATGGATGTATCGCCTTTGGGTTTTGATGTCGGGGTGACCCCGATGGATACCGATCATCCTGCTGAAATTCAGCCAGAGAGCATGTTTAGTCATTTGCCTAAAGGAATTTGTGGTACAGGCGACAGCTTTGAAACTGGGCTGCCGAAAGTACCGTGTAATCTTGTCGATATGGAAGGCTACGCAATCGCTAAAGTATGTAAAAAACTGGGTGTTCGCTTTGTGTCGGTAAAATATATTACCGATGGTGCGAATGACACAGCACATTTGGATTGGGAAGAAAATTTATTATTCGGCGCAAAGAAATTATTGGAATTATATCAAACAGTAAAATAAGGCATTTAGCTAATTTCGGTCGGCGACCATAGAATGCTATGGTCGTATGCCAATTCGACCCAATTCAATTTACTTTTCTGGGCGTGGAATTACACCGTAAAGCATCATATGAACGGTATGTTGAATAATCCGTTGTTGCATACTGCGATTACGTAAGGTTTTTCCAGTGACCATTTCCATTTGGGTTGCAAAGTCAGCATAGTTTTGCGTGATTGCCCAAATGTTCAGAATTAAAAGTTCTGGATCAATATCTTTTGAAATTTTGCCTTGTTCTTGCCAGTTGCTAATGACTTTGGCTTTGCGTTTCACTAATTTTTTTAGTGGGCCTTTTAAAATTTCAAGAATGTGTGGTGCGCCCTGAATGACTTCAAGTGCGAACAAACGTGAGGCTTTCGGTTGCGTACGAGATACTTCAATTTTCTGCAATAGATAATTGGTGATCGCTTCTTCAGGCTCAAGGTCTGCTTCCAACATTTGTAGCGGAGCAAGCCACTTTTGTAGAACCGTTGTCAGAACTTCAACATAAAGCGCTTCTTTATTTTCATAGTAATAGAAAATATTCGATTTATGCATTTCTGCAATCTGTGCGATCTCATCCAAGCTGGCGCCATTGAAGCCATACAGGGAAAAGACATCCAGTGCTGCATTAAGCAACTGGTGGCGTTTCTGGGTACTCTTTTTTTGTTCCATTAGCTCTTTTAAGAAAATGAAAAGGGAATATTGAATTGTACGGCAAATCAACAGATTTGTGCACAATCATCGTTTTTAATTTTATGAATTTTGGCAGTTTATTCTGTTCAATGGTCAAATAAATACGACGAATGCCATAATATTTCAAATAATCATTTTAGGGTGAAATTTAAATAAATCATTATTTTTAGTCATGGATTTATATGATTTGTCGTAATTTTTGTGATGTATTTGTCAACAGGCGATAAATCTACCCTCAATGCTAAACATGGTTTTGTTGCGATATTGTTCTTGAATAGTACAGGAAGTCACACGGTTTAAGTGATGATTTCCTGCACAAGTACAGCTTAAGTGGCCAACACCGCTTGTAAGACTTGTTGTTCAAGTTCAGTAAATTCAATGCCTTTTTTTCGTGGTCGGGCCAAATTGACATTAAATTCTTTGGCAATATGGCCTTTATCAAGCAAGATTATACGGTCTGCCAACTGTACGGCTTCACTCACATCATGCGTGACCAAAATCGCGGTAAACCCTTGTTCAGTCCAGAGTTTTTCAATCAAATTCTGCATATCTAAACGTGTTAAGGCATCGAGCGCACCCAGTGGTTCATCTAGCAGCAAAATGCGTGGTTTATGTGACAAAGCACGTGCCAGTGCAGTACGTTGACGTTGCCCCCCTGATAGCTGTGTTGGCCAAAGCCCCGCTTTGTCTTTTAAACCAACTTTCTCGAGGAGTGCTGTGGCATTGGCATGTTGGTCTTTGCTTAAACCGAGTTGCACATTTTTCTCAATGCTACGCCAAGGCAGGAGGCGAGGGTCTTGGAACATCACACGAATATCATCACTGGTGATGCCTTCACGAATATGACGAGCAGACTTAAATTTAATTTCGCCATAACTCGGTTTTTCTAAGTCGGCGATGAGGCGAAGCAGGGTACTTTTACCACAGCCACTACGACCGACAATCGCCAAGAATTCACCAGGTTGAATATGCAGGTCAAGGTCTTCAAGGACTTTAACATCGCCATAAAATTTGTGTAGTTGTTCAATCAGGATCTCTGCGCCCAACACCGCATGGGGGTTGATATCCTCGACAGAAGAACGCTGAGGTTGGGTTGAGTCGTCTGCATGACGGCTTATGCTTAAATCGGTCATCACATGCTCCTTATTTTTGGTAACCCGAGTGCCAACGGAGTAAATATTTTTCTAAGGCAACAGCCAGTACATCGGCTAATTTACCGAGTAGGGCATACAATAAAATCCCGACCAAGACGATGTCGGTTTGCAGGAACTCGCGTGCGTTCATGGTCATATAACCGATGCCGGCTTGTGCAGAAATGGTTTCTGCCACAATCAACAAAACCCAAACGAGACCGAGTGAAAAACGCAGGCCAACCAAAATAGACGGCATCGCTCCCGGCAGAATGATTTCTTTATACAGTTGCCAGCCACTCAAACCATAGCTTTTGCCCATTTCAATCAGTTGACGGTCTACAGAACGAATACCATGATAGGTATTGATATAAATGGGAAAGAATACGCCAATAGCGACTAAAAAAAGCTTGGCCGATTCATCGATCCCAAACCATAAAATCACCAATGGAATTAGAGCAAGAGCAGGAATATTACGGATCATTTGCAGCGAGGTATCGAGTAGCGTCGATGCTGTTTTTGATGAACCATTTAGCAGCCCTAAAAAAAGACCTAATCCACCCCCAACTAAAAGCCCAACCAAAGCACGACCCGCACTGATTTGGACATGCTTCCACAATTCACCACTGATCAGTAAGTTCCAAAAAGCCACCACGACCGCACTTGGCGCAGGCAAAATGCGACTTTCTAACAGCCCTGTAATAGAGGCAATTTGCCATACAATAATTAATGCAATAGGAAACAACCAAGGTAGCAAACGCTGCCCGAGTTGTGTTCCACGTGAAACCTTCGGTGCTTTGAAGGTTTCAACAGAAACAGTTTTGGACATTAGGCCGGCTCCTGAATCTTTCCAGCTTTTTTATTTTCATCTGGGGTGTAGTTGTTCGCGACGATCTCACCAAATGGGCCTGTTAAGTTAGGTTGAACCAATTTCTGACGCGTTTCCAATGGCAGTAGTGGGAACACCAATTCTGCGAAACGGATCGACTCTTCAAGGTGTGGGTAACCAGAGAAAATAAAGGTGCTAATTCCTAGATCAGCATATTCTTGGATACGTGCGGCTACCGTTTCAGGATCACCAACGAGTGCCGTACCTGCACCACCACGAACCAGGCCAACACCCGCCCATAAGTTTGGCGATACTTCTAATTTGCTACGGTCGCCGTTGTGCAGTTCAGCCATACGGCGTTGACCAACAGAGTCCATGGTTTTGAACTTGGCTTGCGCGGCTGCAATGGTGGCATCGTCGACATATTGGATCAGCTCTTCTGCTGCTTTCCATGCCTCTTCATTGGTTTCGCGCACAATGACATGTAAACGAATGCCATAATTCAGTTCACGTCCTTTGGCTTTGGCTTTTTCACGCACCACTGCAATTTTTTCTTTTACCGCAGCAGGTGGCTCACCCCAAGTTAAATAGGTGTCAACTTGATCTGTCGCGAGTTCAACAGCAGCTTCTGACGAACCGCCAAACCATAGTGGTGGATAAGGTTTTTGTACCGGTGGATAGAGTAATTTGGCGTCGTCTACACTCAAACGTTCGCCATGGAAGGTATAGCTTTCACCAGTATGTGAACGGGTTAAAATTTCACGCCAAATTGTGGTGTATTCCGCGGCAGTTTGGTAACGCGTTGCGTGATCTTCATAGACACCATCACCCTTGAGTTCTTGCTCATCACCGCCTGTAACTAAATTCAGTAAGATACGACCGCCAGATAAACGGTCAAATGTTGCAGCCATACGTGCAGTCAGTGCAGGCGTTGTCACCCCTGGGCGTAGCGCGACTAGAAATTTTAGATTTTTAGTGGCATCAATCAAGCTTGCAGCTGTAAGCCATGGATCTTCACATGAACGACCTGTCGGAATCAGAACGCCTTCATAGCCAAGATTATCCACCGCTACTGCAATTTGCTTCATGTAGGCATGATCGACTTGGCGTGCACCTTTACTTGTTCCTAAGTAGCGACTGTCACCGTGGGTAGGGATAAACCAGAAAATTTTCATGTTCAGTTCCTTGTATTTTTGATGGCTCGGGTATCAATGTGATGAAGGTGTCCAAACTAGCTTTTGGACTTGAATGTTGTTTGGAATCAGTTGGACTTGTTTAAATAAGTCCGCAATATTTTGCTGTGCTTGTATGACCTCGGGTGTCAGTGGGCGCACAGGAGATGGTTTAGATCGGCGAGAAAAGGCTTGCGCAGCAATATTCTTTTGCAGCCCAGTGCTGTTTTGATAAACCTCTAAAGCCACATTTTGGTTCTTCACAATCCACTGATCGGAAGCGTCTAGGGCCTTTAAAAATTTAGCTGGGGCATCAGGGTGCGTTTGAACGACTTTTGGATTTGCCACATAAAATGAATAGGTCTTTGGAAAATCACCAGATTGAATCAGCACTTTAGCCTGAGCATCCAACTCCGCTGCAGATAAAAACGGGTCCCAAATAGCCCATGCATCAATTGATTTTTTATCAAATGCGGCCCGTGCATCTGCTGGTGGAATCCAAATCGGTTGAATGTCATTCCAAGTCAAACCGGCTTTTTCTAAAGTTTTGGCTAATAACTCATGCGCACTCGAGCCTTTTTGTACAGCAACGCGTTTGCCACGTAATTCTTGAATGGTTTTGATTGAGCTATCCGCTGGAATCACGACAGCAAGCGACTGTTCAGGCACCACTTCATAGCCAATATAATTCAGGTCTTTATTGGCAGCTTGGGCAAAAATAGGCGGGGTGTTGCCGACATAGCCATAATCCACCGCACCGACCGCAAGAGCTTCTAACATTTGTGGGCCAGCAGGGAATTCCTTCCATTCAATCTGAGCGCCGGGAAATTGTTGTTCAAAGAGCTTTTGTTCACGGGCAACCAGCAAATTTAATGCTGATTTTTGAAAACCGATAACCAAGGTTTTTACGGTAGTTTCAGTTGGTTTTTCACGATCCTGCTGTGCTGTTTCTTGTTTTTGGCAGGCACTGAGCCCAAGGCCTAAGGTGGCTAAAGTCAGTATGGAAAATGTTCTTAGAATACGCATGGCATCGCCCTTATGCTGTGGTCGGCTTATTTGATAATGGCCGACTCAATATTTAATTTATTTGGAATTAATTTTTCGTTATAAAACGCATCAGCGACTTGCTGCTGCTCTTGTGCCACTTGTGTAGTAATCGGCGTCACTTGATTGCCTAAGCGAGAAATTGATGTTTTAAGTACATCTAGACCTAAGCCGGTTTTGCCTTCGAGTAACTTGGCCGCTTCATCTTGATTTTTTGAGACCCATTGCGTGGTCAAATTCAACTCATTCACCACGGCTTGTAGTACTTTTGGATTTTCCTGAGCAAATTTACGATCGGCCAAATAGAACTGGTAGTTCTTCACCAAGTTTTCACCATTGGCAATGGTGCGAGCATTAAGTTGATGCTCAGCGGCAGAAAGGAACGGGTCCCAAATTACCCATGCATCAACGGCGCCTTTTTCAAAAGCAGCACGTGCATCGGCAGGCGGTAAATACACGACATTGATGTCGCTAAATTTAAGCTGATTGGCTTCCAACAACTTGAGCAACAGGTAATGCACGTTTGAGCCTTTGTTTAAGGCCACACGTTTACCTTTTAAGTCCTGAATACTGTGAATAGCCGAATCTTTTTGCACAATTAAAGCTTCAGCTTTTGGAACAGCAGGTTGGTTGGCAATGTAAACCAAATCGGTTTGAGCGGCTTGAGCAAAGATAGGCGGTGCTTCACCGACTTCACCAAATGACACGCTGCCCACATTGAGGCCTTCAAGCAGCTGTGGACCCGCAGGAAATTCCACCCATTTGATATTTACACCTTGGCTTTTTAAGGCTGTTTCTAAGGTTCCGCGTTCTTTTAAAATTGGCAATAAGCCATATTTTTGGAAGCCGATATTTAAGGTGACATTTTCTTCAGCCTCTTTTTTGCCACAGCCCGACATCATCATGGCACCCACAACCGCTGTAGACAGTACAAGTGTTTTTGTCCAAAGTTTTGCTTTGTGCGTACGCATGTGTTGCTCCTATAAAGGCCTAAAGTTGCAGAACTGTTGATTTATGAACACATAAGCTAAAGAGTTTTCTTTTTCGAAAAAAATAAGAAAACTTAAATTTAAAATCAGGAAAAAAGATAAATAAATATTAGCAAAACTTATGAAAAATTATGATTTTAGAAAAACATATAATGTGTCGAAGCATTATTTTAAGTTATTGAAATTATTTTATTTATTTGGGTTATTTAAATGGTAGATATGGTTATTCTATGGCTTGCAAAGTGATTTGAGGGGATAGCCAAGGGATTCGGCATAACCTTATGCAAAATAATGCTATTCAGCGCATAAAAAAAGCCACTTTAAAGTGACTTTTTACAAACCAATGAGTTTCTTTGGTAGTTATATAAGGCCTGACGGGCATTCGGTAAGTCATCGACACTGACTTGTTCAAAACCTTGTTCAAGGAACCAATGCGCTGTCCGTGTGGTCAAAATAAACAATTGTTCAATACCTAAATCTCGCGCTTTTTCTTCTAAATAATGCAAAATTTGGCTGCCACGATTCGATTTTCGATAACCTGGATGCACAGCCACACATGCGATTTCAGCAGAGCGTTTTTCATTCCCTGTGACAGGAATCGGGTATAACGCAGCGCAAGCCAAAATCGTACCGTCACGTTCAATCACTGCAAATTGTCCAATTTCATTTTCCAGACGTTCGCGTGAGCGATAAACCAAGATGCCTTCTTGTTCGAGAGGGCGTAAGAGATTGATTAAGCCACCCACATCTTGAATATCGGCAGTACGCACTTCTTCATAATGCGCATCCGTGATCATAGTGCCAGAACCGTCACGCGTGAACAGTTCTTCGATCAATGCGCCATCATAGGCATATGAAATAAGATGAACACGGTGTACGCCTTGTAAAGAAGCATCTTTAGCAACGCTTAAATGCAGGGCAATATCGGGATTAGAATCTTGATATTGCAAAATATGCTGATCAAGTTGATGAGGTGTAATTTCGCGTTGTAGCTGCCCATGTTCATTGTGCAAACCGTGTTGTTTGCCCAAGAAAATTAACTTATCCGCTTTTAAACTTATCGCAGTTTTGGTCGCAACTTCTTCAGCCAATAAATTAAACACTTCACCTGTAGTGGAATAACCTGTCGGCCCAAGCACCACAATGTTTTGGCTCTCTAAATGACGTTGAATCGCATCAATATCGACGGAACGAACTTCACCAGACAGTTGAAAATCGATACCGTCACGAATGCCATACGGTTTTGCCGTGACTAAATTACCTGAGACCACATCAATGCGCGCGCCGTACATCGGTGAGTTGGCTAAACCCATAGATAGGAGGGCTTCAATTTGCAGACGAATGGAGCCAACAGCATTCATCACTGCAGGTAAAGATTCGCGTGTGGTAATGCGACGATGATGATGAAATGGTGTCTGGATGCCGCTGCTTTGTAAATTATGATTGATTTGCGGACGGGCACCATGCACCAAAATTAGACGAATACCAAGCGAGTGTAATAAGGCAATATCGTGAATAATGTGTTGAAAATTTTCATGTTGCAGCGCTTCACCATCAAACATGATGACAAAGGTTTTGTTACGATGCGCATTAATATAGGGTGCAGAATGACGGAACCAATGCACATACTGTAAGGTTGTGCTAGAAGATGGTTCAGTGATATTCGTTTGCATGCCTATGCCTGTTTATTCGCTTTGGTATGGATGATTCTAAACAAAAACATATGACAGCGGAAAGCAAATATAAAAAAACACCTGAACAGTGTTCAGGTGTTGGGAAAGGGACTTAAGAGATCGTCGAATGATTAGCCATTCTTAATGCGAATGATGCGATCGGTACGATCATTGACTAGCACGTAGTCACCATTGATTTTGTACCATTGTTGATAACGACCGGTGTTCGGTAAGCGGCGCGCTTCACGATCACTCACTTTGTAGCGGCTTGAATCGAAATAACGAGGAAAGCTTTGACCAACACGCCAATCGCGGCTTGGATTTACACGACGAAAGTCATTACGGTCGTAGCGATTATTGTCATAACGGTTGTTGTTATTCCAATTGCTCGGACGGTGATCTTTATCCCAACGGTTGTCTTGATGTTGGTATGACGGATGGTAACGGCGGTCATCTTGACGATGGTCTGGCGCAGCAATGGCTGCTGTTGTTGCCATCAAAGCCGATACGGAAAGAACTAAACTCGATACGATTTTGTTCATGGGACACCTCTATACATTTCTAATCTGTTTTTCGATGCTTCAAAATTAGCGAGAAAGTTCAGAGAAAGCGTGGGGGCAATATAGTTGAATTGTGAAATGTATGGAGTAAATTTGAAGGTGTGTAAATGATCTGAACGTTAGGCAGCATCAGCTTTTGCGGTTAAACATTAAAAAAACCTCATAAAAAAGCCCAGAGTTGATCTGGGCTTTAAAAATATGGCGAAATTAAATTCAAAACGGCTTACATACCTAAAATTTTCAGAATACTGTTACTATCTGAGTTGACCAATATGTAGTCATTATTGATTTTATACCATTGCTGATTACGCGATGGTTTAGGTAAGTTATGGTCTTTATAATCGACTTTATAACCATTACCACGATAATGCTGTGGCATCACATAGCCCGTTTGCCATTTATGTTGTTGCAAACGTTTGACTCCACGTTGTTCACGCATACGGCGTCGATCTTCAAGATCGTCATCGTCCTGATAACCACGGAAATTACGATCTTTTTTCACTTGACCATATGCATTGCCGCGTGGGCCATCAAAGCCACGTTCATCGTTCTTGAAGTGAGGCGCTGCAGACGTGATGCTGCTTGCTATTAAAGCACTGAAAGAAATAGCCAAAATTGGCAAAATCTTTTTCATGTTCAACCCTCATGAGTAATTTATCTTCAATATCACTACTGTACGCATTAAATGCAGAGAAACTGTGAAGAAAGATGAATATTTCTTTAAATAAAACGAAGAGATTGCGGATATTATGCGATAAATTTCGTGCTGAGAACAATCTTTCCATCTTGAAAGCGATGGTCCGATAATGCGTGCTTTTTATCCTTGCAATTCAGCTTTGATTAAATTTGAGGTCTATTGTAAGCACGATCAAAAACGCCCATCAAGTCTTGATGGGCAAATAGGGTAGAGATACTGGAATGAAAACGGTGGGTAAATTCGGGTTTTAGTACCACTGCTCATTGAGGCATTGGAGTGAATAAATCGCTTGAGCCACAGATTCAGCTTGCTCGGCATCGTCCATTGCAGAGATCAAATTTTCAGTCAGTTGTAAGGTTTCAATTGAACGAATGGTTTCAATTTTACGTGTTTGATCAGCCATTTGGGTCTCCTTGCCGTCGGTCTATGTCATGGCCAACAGTCTATGCTTTTATACCTAATTTGAAAAACCGAATATTATTATAAAAATAATTTAAAAATACGATCAATGGCAAGTTGGGTAATGAAGCTGTCTATTGATCAAAGCTTGTTGAATTTCAAATGCTAATCTAAGAGTTTAAAAAAAGGGCATCAAATGGCCCTTTTTAGTTCTAAATGTGTCACTTGGAACGTAATTAGTATGCGTATTTCAGGTCAGTATAATCCGTTAATGATTTTTGAATATGAGCTTGAATAAATTCATTAATATCTTCAGGTGTCATTGCTGCACCTTGTTTGGTAATCACATGCTCAAACGGTGCTTGATCTTGCGCAATGATGCGATAAACAAAGTTAGTGATCACTTGAAAGCCTGCTTCTTGCTTTTGAATGCAAGTGACATAGAAATAGGCATGCTCAAAGTTTAAGTCAGTATGCGAAAAAATAAATTGTTCAAATAATTTTGCATTTTGACCGACATCTAAGCCCTTTAAATCTTCCACGATACTCGGGTCGAATTTCATGCCATATTTTGCTGAAATCGGTTGACCATCGACCAGTAGGTTAACCATGCCATCCTCAGTTGGAGTCACTGTAATATTGCTAAAGTCAGACATGTATCAATCCAATGTTTTTAAAGAATGCCCCAAGTATCGGCAAATTTGCTAAAAACTCAAGTCGACTTTCGCGTGGACACCGCGAAATCAGTCGGTTAATGATGTCTTGTAGGCATTCAATACATAAAAAAGGAAGCTCGCGCTTCCTTTTTTAAATTGGCTTTAAGCTTATTCATCTTGGGCATCTATGCTGGCACCGGTTAAATGCAAGCTGTCGTCACCCATTAAATATAAATATGCAGGCATGATGCTTTCAGGCGTAGGCAAAGTTTTTGGATCTTCGTCTGGATACGCCTTTGCACGCATGGCAGTACGTGTCGCACCGGGATTAATGCAGTTAAAACGAATATTGGGGTGTTCATTTTCTTTGGCGAACAATGTACTCACGGCTTCAATGGCAATTTTTGAGACCGAGTACGCGCCCCAACGTTCACGGGCTTCACGTCCCACACCCGAACTGGCAAAGACCACTGAGGCATGCTCAGATTTTTGCAGTAATGGCATTAGCTCTTGAGTCAGTACAAAAGGCGCACGAAGGTTCACCGCCATAACATCATCCCAAACATCCACAGGATAATGTTCTAGTTCAGTCCGCTCACCCAAAATCCCTGCATTATGCAAAATGCCGTCTAGGCGTCCAAATTGCTTTTCTAAGGTATCGACCAACAGCTCATAATCACGAGGAGAGGCACTAGACAGTTGTAGCGGTAAAATCGCCGGTTGGGGGGCACCCAATCCTTCAATTTCATCGTAAATCACTTCTAGTTTATTCAGTGTGCGTCCATGTAAAACCACGGTTGCGCCATGTAAGGCATAGCTGAGGGCAGCCGCACGGCCAATACCATCGCCCGCACCTGTAATCAGGATAATGCGATCTTTAAGCAGATCGGGGCGAGGTTGATATTCTGAATATTTCATCCGTACCTCCTCGTTTTATTGTGTTGTGTTCTATCGTTATAAAGTCGCTGTGTTGAGCGTTTTCGGTTTGATGACCAAATCATGAATGACTTCATGCAATTCAGCAACAGTCTTCACTATACAATCTGCATGCCAAGCTGTTAAGTCATCTTTGTGTTGTAAAGGTAAATAGCCATAAGCCGCAAGAATTGTGTACATCTGCGCATTACGACCGGCATCGATATCACGTGGATGATCACCGACATAGATACAGTCTTGAGCATCTAGATGAATGTGCTTGGCTGCTAAATACATCGGTTCTGGGTCTGGCTTGGTTTTACTGACATCGTCTGGGCAAACCAATACCGAGCAGCGCTCATTCAAATTCAACGCTTTGAGCAACGCTTCACTGAGTGAACGCGGCTTATTGGTGACAATGCCCCACGGAATTTGATGTTGTTCTAACTCTGCGAGTAGTGGATACATGCCTTCAAATAGATCGGTATCAACTGCAATATCAGCACCATACAGGTCTAGAAAGCGTTGACGATGTGCCAGAAAGGCAGGATCTTCAACGTCTAACTCTGGATAGACCAGTTTGACCATCGCACGCGCGCCTTCAGATACTTGTACACGAATATCTTCTGCACTGACCACCGCAATGCCTTTGTCACGGCACATGTCTTGAATAATACGAATAAAATCAGCCGCGGTATCAATCAGTGTACCGTCAAGATCAAAGAGTACAGCTTTCATTAGGCTTCTTTCACCGTATGAACCATGTAGTTCACATCCACATTCGGTGCGAGCCAATAGCGTTTGGTGATCGGGTTATAATGTAAACCTGTCATATCTTTGAGTTTTAACTCGGCTTGACGAATATCATGAGCTAATTCTGAAGGTTTAATAAACTTGGAATAATCATGAGTGCCTTTCGCCAACATGCGTAAAACATATTCCGCTCCAATAATCGCAAACAAATACGCTTTAGGATTACGGTTAATGGTCGAGAAGAATACATGACCACCCGGTTTTACCAGTTTTTGACACGCTAAAATAATTGATGCTGGATCAGGTACATGTTCGAGCATTTCCATACAGGTAACGACGTCATATTGACCTGCTTGTTCTTCTGCCAATTGCTCTACAGGTACTTGGCGATATTCAATATTTTGCACATTTTCTTGTTCGGCATGTAGGCGTGCAACATTTAATGGCGCTTCGCCCATGTCGATACCCAATACTTGCGCGCCACGACGTGCCATGCTTTCAGCTAAAATACCGCCGCCACAGCCTACATCTAATACTTTCTTGCCAGTGATACCATTTGAATGCTCATCAATCCAGTTCAAACGCAGGGGATTAATCATGTGCAAAGGGCGGAACTCAGAATGCTGATCCCACCATATGGCTGCGAAAGCTTCAAATTTGGCAATTTCTTGTGGATCAACATTCAATTGCGACATCGGTTGCACCTCAATCAAGTCTTTATATTTTAGAAAAAAGTTTATGGGAGTTAGTGTAGCGCGTCCTGAAAAAAAAGCGATAAAAGCCTTAAAAAAGTTCACAGAATGAAAACGAAATCGACAGATTTGATTTATAGTGTTGCCATAAACTAATCATAATGATTTTGAGGACGATAAGTTCAATGAAAAAATTCCTTTTAGGCACGATTACAACAGCTATTTTGGCTTTTTCTGGCAGTGCGATGGCAGCACAATTTGTCGCGGGGACTGATTACACGGTTATTCCAAAACCGATTAAAGTCGAACGTCCGGGTAAAATCGAAGTTCGTGAGTTCTTTTGGTATGGTTGCCCACATTGCTTTACATTAGAACCACATATGCAAACGTGGTTAAAGCAATTGCCTAAAGACGTTCGTTTTGTGCGTACACCTGCAGCAATGAATCCACTTTGGGAACAAGGCGCACGTGCTTACTATGCATCGGAAGCACTGGGCGTTCGTCAAAAAGCACATTTACAATTGTTCCATGACATTCATGTGGGTCAGAAAAATATCTTAGAACAAGGCGCATTTGCGAAGTTCTACACCCGTTATGGTGTTCCTGAAGCGAAATTTAACAGCACATTTAAATCATTTGCTGTGTCTTCAAAAATTGCTCAAGCGAAAAGCTTAGCGGCTCAATATCAATTGAGCGGCGTGCCTGCGATTACCGTCAATGGTAAATACATCGTACAAGGTGAAGATGCACGTACCGTTGAAATCGTGAAATTCCTTGTTGATAAAGAACGCAAAGCGAAATAACAGATGTCATAAAAAAGCCGCACTCGATGCGGCTTTTTTATGGCGATAAATTTTGCGTTTTAGGTCGATAAATTTTGCGGATCAGCGATTTGAGCCAAAGATCGATCCCAGTGCAAGATGCCACGAAATAAGAGCTGAACTTGGGTCTGAGCTTGGCGGCGAAATTGTTGTAGCACATCAGTACGTTGTGGAAGCTCAACATGTCGATGTAAGTCAATCCACTGCATTGCCCAACTTAAGGCCAATTCAAACAAAATTTGTCCCAATACTTTGAGGTCTTGTTCGGATTGAATATGTTGAGTCGCTTCAACTTGAGCCAGTGCATGGGCCAAATCGGTACTGAGAAAATTAAACTCACGTGTAATGGCTTGTCTTAAGGATGCTGAACCGCCCCAACGCTCTGCAATGAGAAACATCCATGCCTCAGGAAATTGCTCAACGGCATGAAATAAATAATCCAGACTCTGTCGTGTTCGTGCATCTGGTGCTTGAAAGCATTGCTGACTCAGTTGATTGAGAACATTGCGAAGGTGCAGGGCCATTTGGTCGACCAGTTCCAAACCGAGTTCGTCAATGTCTTGAAAATGGCGATAAAACGCAGCAGGAACCAAGCCGACATGACGGGAAATTTCGCGTAAGCTCAGGCTACTGAAAGAACGGCCCGTAGTACTCAATGCAAGCGCTGCATCAAGGATAGCTTTACGACTTTGTTGCTTACGTTCTTCCCGTATCGACATGCAATTCTTCCTGAATTTTGCGTGGCTTCAGTCTAACAAATTTCCTGATGTCGTACGATGGGCCTATCAAAACTTGGATGAATGGATTTTGTAAATGCGCACGAATGCGTCCCGAATCTGGCTGTACCTTCTGTTATAATGTACCGCAATCAATTTTGTCAGATTAAGGACTCATCATGCGTATCGACCAACGAGCATTAGATCAATTACGTGAAGTAAAAATTACCCGTAACTACACACGTTATGCGGAAGGTTCTGTATTGGTTGAATTTGGTCATACAAAAGTTCTTTGTACTGCAAGTGTAGACAACTCAGTGCCACGTTTCCTTAAAGGGAAAGGTCAAGGCTGGGTAACTGCGGAATACGGCATGCTTCCACGTTCTACACATACCCGTAGTGACCGTGAAGCAGCACGTGGTAAACAAAGTGGTCGTACACAAGAAATCCAACGTTTGATCGGTCGTAGCTTACGTGCCATGGTTGATTTGAAAAAATTGGGTGAAAATACCATTAGCATCGACTGTGATGTGATTCAAGCAGATGGCGGTACACGCACAGCATCAATCACAGGTGCAGCTGTTGCTTTGGTCGATGCGATGAATGTCTTGCTTGAAAATAAAAAAATCAAACAAGATCCGCTTAAAGGCTTAGTTGCAGCTGTTTCTGTAGGTATGTATCAAGATGAAGCATTACTTGATCTTTGCTATGAAGAAGATTCAAACTGCCAAACTGACTTAAATGTGGTCATGACACAAGCAGGTGAGTTCATTGAACTTCAAGGCACAGCTGAAGACAAACCATTTACGCGTGCACAGTGTAATGAAATGCTTGAATTGGCTGAAAAAGGCATTCAAGAATTGATCAAAAAACAACAAGAAGCTTTAGGCTGGTAAGTTGTTTGATTCAGTTTAAACTGAATAAAGAGCGCATCTTCGGATGCGTTTTTTTATGCGCTGAATATAGAAAATCCAACAAGAATCGGCTATTAAGTATCGTGTCTTTGACTCAAATTAATAGAATCAGGATGCTTTGAAGGACTAAAAATGAAAAATTGGATGATGTATTTTTGTTTATTCAGCGTATTTTTGATCAGTGGTTGTGATTTTTTGGGGAATCAGGATCAAGAGCGTGAAGGTGGTCATTTTTCTGAACAAAGTGAAAACTCAAAAGATCAGGACGATGATCAAGATGAGCGCGAGCAGCATGAAGACGATGCGGAGCATGAAAAGGACTCTGAACATGAAGATCAACGAGGTGCAAAACAACAGCAAGATGATGATTAAGTCATGCTAGAGGTTAAGCAGAAAAAAGGGTGCGACAGCACCCTTTATTTATGTTTAGAGTAAGCCTAGAGCTTAGGCATTAAAGCGCATCGATAAATCAATCGCTGTCACATCTTTGGTAAGCACACCCATCGAAATATAATCGACCCCTGTCGTTGCCACTTCACGTAAATTTGCAATAGTGATATTGCCTGAGGCTTCAAGTTTGCAGCGACCATTCACATGTTTGACGGCATCAATCATTTGTTGCTGACTAAAGTTATCTAGCATCACAATATCCGCACCTGCTTCCAACGCTTGGTTGAGTTCATCCCAAGTTTCGACTTCAACTTCCACAGGTTTACCCGGAGCAATGGTATGCGCTTTAGCAATAGCTTGGCTAATGCCACCTACTGCCATGATGTGATTTTCTTTAATTAAAAACGCATCAAATAAACCTAAGCGATGGTTTTGACCACCTCCGACAGCAACTGCATATTTTTGTGCAATACGTAGGCCTGGTAAGGTTTTACGGGTATCGAGTAAACGAGTATTCAAACCTTCAAGCTGCTGGACATAGGCAGCAGTTTTAGTCGCTACTGCAGATAATGTTTGTATAAAATTTAAGGCTGGACGCTCAACCGTGAGTAAACTACGCGCAGAACCTGCGAGTTTTAAAAAGGCTTCGCCTGCGGCAACACGGTCACCATCATGTTTCAACCAAGTGACTTGGACAGCGGCATCGTAAGCCTGAATGAGTGCATTAACCCAAGGCTGACCCGCCAAGATCATCTCTTCACGGCTGATAATCGTTGCAGTGGCTTGTTCATCTTCTGGAGTTAACAGGGCTGTAATATCGCCTTCGCCAATATCTTCTTGTAGTGCGTGTTGAATATTGATTTGGATTGATTGTTCAAGCAAAGATTGCGATATGCTCATAAGAAGTTCCGTATCTTTTTAACCCAGGAAAATGTGCGCGTTATATTAGCATTGTTCCTTAAAAATGAGCGATTTTTAACTCCTTTCACAGACTTGAATTGAGATTTCAATGTGAAAGTTTTAGCATTAAACCTTTCAAGTAGGGCTCGGCGTTTTGATCTGCAGCATTGCAGGCCGGCTTAGACACAGGATTTTTTTATGTCACAAGCAACAACATTTCAGGTGCAGGATGGGCAATTGCTAGGTGCGCGTCAAATTCCATCACCGAATTTTAACCAGCGTCCCGCAGATACCGAAATTCAGCTTGTCGTCATTCATAATATTAGTTTGCCACCTTCTCAGTTCGGCGGTGGTTATATCGAACAATTTTTCCAAAATCAGTTGGATTGGTCGAAACATCCTTATTTTCAAACCATTGAAGGTATGGAGGTTTCTACCCATTTATTGATCTTGCGTACAGGTGAAGTACTGCAATTTGTGAATTTTAACGATCGTGCTTGGCATGCAGGGCGTTCTACCTATTTAGCACAAAAAGAATGTAATGATTATTCGATAGGCATTGAACTCGAAGGAAGTGATGATTTACCTTTTGAAGCTGCACAATATGCCGTGCTGACCGAGATCGTGGCGTGTTTACAACAGGTTTATCCAAAAATTCAACAACATATTGCAGGGCATTCAGATATTGCACCGGGACGTAAAACTGATCCGGGTCCATTTTTTGAGTGGAACGCTTTTCGTCAACAGCTGCATCATTTTAAAAACAAATAAACAATACATACTGCGTTTAATAAACCAATGAAATTCCTTGACGAGTTTCATTACAATAGGCGCACTTTCAAAAGTGAGAAATACCGATGGCGCTTTGGCGTTCGACAGTCATTGTCAGTGCAATGACTATGTTGTCCCGTGTATTGGGACTGGTACGGGATATTGTCCTGTTAAATGTATTTGGTGCAGGTAAAGACTTCGATACCTTCGTGGTTGCCTTTCGTATTCCTAACTTTTTTAGGCGCTTATTCGCAGAAGGGGCATTTTCGCAAGCCTTTATTCCTGTATTAACTGAATATAAAACCAGTCGAACCCATGCCGAAGTCCAGATTCTGATTAGCCGTGTTTTTGGCTGTTTAGGTCTGGTGATGACTAGTTTGACGTTCATCGCAATGGTGGCGGCACCTGCCATTATTTATATCTATGCACCGGGTTTCCATGGTGATGCAGACAAGTTTGCGTTAGCTACCGATATGTTCCGCCTAACGATTCCTTACTTACTGTTTATGTCCTTAACGGCATTTGCCAGCAGTATTTTGAACAGTTATGGCTCATTCAGTACACCTGCGTTCGCTCCAGTGTTACTCAATGTTGCGATGATTGCCGGTGCGCTGTGGTTAACCCCTTATATGGCTGAGCCAATTATGGCTTTGGGTTGGTCTGTTGTCGCGGCAGGATTCTTGCAATTGGCGATTCAGATTCCAGAGCTGTGGCGTAAAAAATTACTGATTCCACCGAAAGTTGACTTCAAACACGAAGGTGTTGATCGGATCATGAAGTTGATGCTGCCAGCACTGTTTGGTGTCTCAGTGACGCAGATCAACCTACTGTTGAACACCATTTGGGCGTCTTTTATGCAAGATGGTTCAGTATCATGGCTATATAGTGCTGAACGTATGACCGAGCTACCTTTAGGTTTGATTGGGGTAGCTATTGGTACCGTGATTTTACCGTCATTGTCTGCACGCCATGCTGAACAAGATCAGGACAAATTCCGCCGTATGATTGATTGGGCAGCTAAGGTCATTATCTTGGTGGGTGTGCCTGCCAGTATTGCGCTTTTCATGCTCTCTACACCTATTATTCAGGCCTTATTTGAACGTGGTCAATTTAGCTTTGAAGATACACAGATGACCGCATTGGCATTGCAATGTATGAGTGCCGGTGTGATTTCATTCATGCTCATCAAAGTGTTTGCACCAGGGTTTTATGCGCAACAAGATACCAAAACTCCAGTACGTGTAGGTTTAATGGCGGTCGCAGCCAATGCCATTCTTAATGTGGTGTTTATTGGATTCTTTAAACTGATTGATTGGCATGCTGAGCATATGGCCTTGGCATTGGCATCCTCTGGTTCCGCATTAGTAAATGCAGGGATGCTGTATTTTTATTTACATAAGCGCAATATTTTCCGTTTTGGGGCGCATTGGAAAAAGTTGGTGATTCAGTTTGCGATAGCCAATGCTGTGATGATTGCTGCTCTGTGGTATGGCTTAACATGGTACAACGGTGATGTATCTGCGTGGATGCGTGTCGCGGAAGTGATCATCTTATGTGTGATTGGTGTTGCTGCTTATGGTATCGCCTTAATTGCAACAGGCTTTAGACCACGTCATTTAAAACCATAAAGCTAAAACCACACAACGTAGTAAGTTTACGTGGATGTAAAAAAATAAGAGCACATAGGCTCTTATTTTTTTCATTGACACTCAAGATGATAAAAACGTATGTTTCTTATCCATGAGTCTAAGGGGGGTAATTTGTAGTTTAAAACGACATACAATCCGTCGCCTAAACTTTTCCTCGAGAGAGGAAACCAACAATTGCAAGGATAACTGCAATAACCAAAAGAATAACAGCAAAGTCTTTGGATAAGCCTGCCACACCACCAAAACCTAGCAGACTCGCAATCAATGCAATTACAGCGAAAATAATAGCCCAGCGGAACATAGTTTTATCTCCATGTGATTTTTTATTCTGTATGCCCATTATAAGAGGCTAAAAAAACCTACTATGTAGTCTTTTGTTTATTTAATGTTCAATATTCGGTAACTTAAACAAAGAATTAATGTGCAGGTTCAGTTAATATGCCTGCCACCTTTGTTGCGAGCGAGAAGATGACCGATACTCTACGCCCACATTTTTGGAAAAAGCATGCTTTGACTGAACTCACCCATTTGGAGTGGGAGTCACTCTGTGATGGTTGCGGGCTTTGCTGTTTAATTAAGCTTGAAGATGAAGATACTCATGAGGTTGCCTACACCAAAGTGGCATGCAAACTTTTAGATTGTGAAAAGGCATCTTGCTCCGATTATCCAAATCGTCAATCACATGTTCCAGACTGTATACAGCTGACGCCACATCAGATTCACCAATTTCATTGGCTACCACCGAGCTGTGCTTATCGTAGAATTTCTGAGGGTAAAGATTTACCACGTTGGCATCATCTAGTGACGGGAAATCGTGACAGTATTTTGAAGGCACGAAAGTCTGCCGCAGGGCGTTGCATCAGTGAAGAAGACGTCAACCCTGATGATATTGAAGATTATATTGTACGTTGGGTACGCTAAAGGACACAGATACGCTCTATCTTGGATCTAGAGTTGATCTTGTATCATAGCCAGAAAGTCTTGTTCTGACAGAACCTGAAAACCGTGCTGTTTGAGGAGTGCTGTGGTTACTCCATAGCCTTCAATTTTCGTACGGGTAAAGCTGCCGTCATAAATATAATGGCTGCCGCAAGACGGGCTGCGATCTTTCAAGACAACAACATCAACTTTGTGTAATTGGGCCAATTCTAACATTCGTTGAGCACCTGCAATAAATTCAGCACTAACGTCTGTCCCCAAAACATCTTTAACTTGAGCTGTACCATTGAGCACATCAGTGGCTTGACCATTTTGAATTTCTGCAGGAAAACGTGGACAGCTCAGGCCGCCCATCATTTCTGGGCAGGCCGTAATGACTTGGTGAGTCTGCATCAGTTGGCAAATCGCTTGTTGTGTATTTGATTTGGCATCATAACGAACGGGTTGGCCTGCCAGACAGGCACTGACTAAATACTTCAGTGTCATCGTGTCATGCTCCACAAGTTTTAGTGACTCAAAAGTTCCATCGCATGGTCATAACTGAGCGGACGATAAAAGTAAAAACCTTGTCCAGTATGACAATTACATTCTTTTAAGGTATCGACCTGTTCCGGTTTCTCTATACCTTCGACTAATATATTCAGGGAAACACTCGCACCAATTTGTGTAATCGCTTTGACAATGGCAAGTGCTGAACAGTCGGTATGCATGCGTTCCACAAAATTACGGTCTATCTTAATACAGTCGACAGGGTAATTACTCAAACGTGTTAATGATGAATGACCTGTACCAAAATCATCTAGAGAAATGTGTATGCCATGCTCTTTTAATAAATGGAGAGCGCGAATCACATAATTTGAGCCACGTTCTGACAGGCTTTGCTCGGTAATTTCGACCTCAATAATGTCTGGTGATATACCAAACTGCTTTAAGCGATTCAGTAGTTTTTCCGCATAATCATCACGTAAAAATTCGACAGGTGCAGCATTTATTGAAATCGGTAGCGGTTGCAGTCCAAGTTCAATCCATTTTTGAATATCTTGAAAGATTTTAATTTGCATTGTTTCACTAATGCGTGAAGCCAATTCATAATCTTGAAATGCAGCAAAAATTTGAGAAGGTAATTGTAATTGTTGGTCTTTATCATACCAACGTAACAACGCTTCAAAGCCGATAACTTGACTGTCAGACAGACGAACTTTGGGTTGATAAAACGGAATAATTTGATTGGACTTAATCAAGCTGCGTGCAAGCGTTAATTGGCGAGTAGTATTTTCAAGGGTTTTGAACATAGTATGGTTGAACATTCGTACACCACCACGACCACTGCTTTTTAAATCATTTAGCGCAATATCAGCACATTTAAGTAAATTGGAGGTATTTTGTGCATCGCGAGGGTAGATCGCACAGCCAATACTCATACCAATATTGATAATTTGCCCATTATAGAAAATGGGCATGTCCATTTGCTGACAGGCGATGCTGGCAAAATTCTGTAATTGTTGTTGCGATTTTAAATTTGGAATAGAAATGGCAAATTCATCGCCACCTAAACGTGAAACTACAATATTTGTATCAAAACATTGCTGAAAACGCTGCCCAAGGGTATGCAGTAAATGGTCTCCTGCACTATGACCTAAGGTGTCGTTAATATGCTTAAAATAATCTAGATCGATTAATAACAAACCCAGTTGTTGCTGATGTTCTCGCGCCACTTTTAATTGGCTTTTAAATACTCGACTAAACGCACGGCGGTTTAATAAACCTGTTAAATCATCTCGTTCAATGATGCGTTGAAGTTTATTTTCTGCAAGTCGCTGTATCGTAATATCACGTGATACACAGAGGATTTCTTTGACTTGGCCATATTCGTTGAATACTGGGCTGAGCATATTATCCCAATAAGCCAAGGGTTCATCTGCTACTTGGCTCATGCCAACAAAGCGAGATATTTTACCTTCTTTGGCTTCGGCAAAAGCATTCAAACACGCGTCACGGACTTCTTCAGGCAGTAATTTATGCCAAGACATACCAAACTCAGTTTCAGTTAGAGGTACGCCCAGAGCTAAACATCCCGCGCGGTTCATATGCAGAACATGACCGTCTAGACTTAATAATTTTATACAGTCGACACTGGCATCTAACATTTGATTACGACTATTCAGTTTTTCTCGTAATTCAGCGCATTGATTATCTTGTAATTGTATATTCTTGGCTTGGGGCATTTTTTGAAATAAATTTATAGGTAGATCAATGCCTTGTTGAACTTGAACGATTCGCTTTTGCTTTGTTGATTGCTTCATACAATCTGTCCAATTGGGTCAGGCAAGTCTAAAATGGGATATCTTGCCGATGATACTTTAATTTGATCAATAAGGGCTAGGATGTCTTGTTACATTATAGTTAACATTCGCCTAAGCTTTTTTACATGCAAGATACTTAAATAACGACATTAAACCACCCTCCTAAATTGAATACCGAATAAAGCAAAGATTCTGCCAAGGCAGTGTTAGAATAGAAAAAACGTCCCCAATTGCCGGAAACGAAATAATAAGATGTCAGACAGCCAAATTCCTCTTCCTGAACGCATGCGTCCTCATGATTTATCGCAAATTATTGGACAAGATCACCTTCTGGGTGAAGATGCACCGTTACGCCAGATGATTGACCAAGGGCATTTGCCATCGATTATTTTTTGGGGACCTCCGGGTGTAGGTAAAACCACGATTGCATTGTTGTTGGCGCAGGCTGTTGACCGACCATTTATTAGTTTATCTGCGCTCAATACTGGGGTGAAAGAGTTACGTGAAATCATCGCCGATGGTGGAGATTTATTGACACCTGTGGTGTTTATTGATGAAATTCATCGTTTTAATAAGTCACAACAAGATGCATTACTGAATGCAGTTGAAAAGGGCAAAATTACCCTGATTGGTGCAACCACAGAAAACCCTTCATTTGAAGTTAATAATGCCTTATTGTCGCGTTGTCAGGTGTATACCTTAAATGCTCTGGATAATGACGCAATTCAGCGCTTATTGGATCAAGCCATTCAGCAAGATTCGTTTTTAAAAGAGCGTTATATTCAAATCAAAGAATATGAAGCTTTATTTCAATTTGCCGCAGGTGACGCTCGTAAAGCATTAAATCTTTTAGATTTAATCGCCAGTACGTTTGAGCCAGACTTAGAGAATATCATTAACAATGCGGTGGTAGTCAAAGTTGCGCAGCAAAATATTGCACGCTATGACAAATCGGGCGAACAGCATTATGATCTAGTTTCGGCTTTTATTAAGTCGATTCGAGGCAGTGATCCAGATGCCGCTTTGTATTGGATGGCTCGAATGCTCAAAGGTGGTGAAGATCCTGTTTTTATTGCCCGTCGTATGTTGATTGCGGCATCTGAAGATATTGGCAACTCAAATCCAAATGCTTTACTGTTGGCTGGAGAATGTTTCCGATCTGTGCAGGCAATTGGTATGCCTGAATGTCGAATCATTTTGGGGCAATGTGCGGTGTATTTGGCAACCAGTGCTAAAAGTAACAGTACTTATTTGGCCATCAACAAAGCCTTAGATTTGGCAGAAAAAACCTCGAATCTACCTGTGCCACTACATTTGAGAAATGCACCAACCAAATTGATGAAAGAGCAAGGCTATGGCGTGGACTATTTATATCCACATAATTATCCTGAGCATTTTGTCATGCAGGATTATATGCCGCCTGAACTGAAAGGCACTAAGCTGTATGAGTCTGCACGTAATAAACGTGAAGTTGAAGGTGAGCGTTTGCAGCAACGACGTTGGATGCAACAACAACAGCAGTAATAATTTGAATGATCATAATGGGAAGGCGCTTCGGCGCCCTTTTTTATGTCTATTTCATGCAAAAAAAAGCCCAACTCAAGGCGAGTTGGGCTGAAAAAATAGGATGTCTTTGGGGGAGATACATCCTAGAGGGTAGATGGAAAATCTGGTCGGCATACACATTGGAGAAGTATAGATCCTGGTGCTGCCTGATATGTAGCTATCTTAGTGTGAACGTGGGTAAATGTGAAACAGAGGATTTTTATGGTTAACATTTGTTTTTTCGATCATGGATTAATCGAGTAATATTTCATTAAAAAACCGAGCTAAAGAGCTCGGTTTTTATAATCGATGGACGATTTAGATATCAGAAAGGTCGATACCTAAACGTGCAGCAACTTCTTCATAAGCTTCAACTACACCGCCTAAACCTTGACGGAAACGGTCTTTGTCGAGTTTTTTCTTAGTGTCTTTGTCCCATAGACGGCAGCCGTCTGGAGAGAATTCGTCACCTAGTACGATACGGTCGTGGAACACGCCAAATTCAAGTTTAAAGTCAACAAGCAGCATGTTGCCTGCATCGAATAGACCTTTAAGTACTTCGTTTACTTTATAAGTCAATTCTTTCATTTGAGCGAGTTGTTCTGCAGTCGCCCAACCTAATGCAATCGCTTGTGATTCATTCACCATTGGGTCGCCTAACGCATCGTCTTTGAAGAACAATTCGAAAGTTGGCGGAGTAAGTTCTTTACCTTCTTCAACGCCTAAACGACGGCAAAGTGAACCTGCTGCATAGTTACGAATTACGCACTCTACAGGAACCATGGTTAATTTTTTCACTAAAACTTCAGTTGGAGAAAGAAGTTTTTCGAAATGAGTTTCGATACCAGCCGCAGCCAATTTTTCCATGATAAAGGCGTTAAAACGGTTGTTCACCTTACCTTTGCGATCCAGTTGTTCAATTTTTTCACCGTTGAATGCAGAAGCATCGTCACGGAAAACTAGGATGAGGTGGTCAGAACTATCTGTTTCATAAACAGATTTCGCTTTACCAGTATAGAGCAAGGTTTGTTTTAACATGAGGGAACCTTTTTCGAGAAAAAATGCCTAGTACGACTAGGCTGGCCAATTTTGGTAAATCTGAGCTAACAGATCTGCAGCTTTTTCTTTGTCTGCAAAACTGTTATCGGCATTGAACACAGCGATGTTATTGCTTGAACCTACAGAAGAAAGTCTTAAGACATAGGTCTGCTGATCGACCTTGACGGTTACTTCGTAACGGTTTTTGCTCTGACCAACAATGGTATGGTTAAGGCTGCTGAGGGTAGCAAGTGTGTATTGCCAAATTGTAGCAGAATTTCCTTCAACTTTGATCAGTGGATTTTGATTTCCATCCACCAATAGTTGAGGGCGGCTAATATTTGTACTGTCTGTTGAGGAATCTGCGACGACATTATTTTTTTCCGCGGCTGGACGCGGAAGGGCATAGCGATTGCCGCGCTTATTTTCAAGCTTTGGTGCATGCTCAATTGCTAGTGGGTCAACTGATGGAGCAGGATACAAAGGCGTTGCAGGACGAACCATTGACCCTTCAGGGTATTTCAGCGGTTCAACATCTGTGGTTTGTTTATAGTCCAGTGTGCCATTATTAAAGGCAAGTGAACTACAACCGGCTAATGTAAATACTGAAAGTGCCAGGCTAAGTCCTAAACGTAATTGCATGATGTTTGCTCTTCTTTATTTGATAACGCCCGCAGTGATGAGTGCTTCACGAAGCGGAGTACGATATTGTTCTGCAAGGGGTGTTAATGGTAAGCGAATGCCTGTTTCAATCAGGTTCATCTCATGAAGTGCCCATTTCACAGGAATTGGGTTCGATTCGCAAAATAAAATTTGATGTAAATTTGCAACAGTATTGTTTTGTTGCTCGGCTTGGACTGCGTCACCCGCCAAAGCGCTTGCACACACTTCGCTCATTTCTTTTGGCGCCACGTTCGCAGTAACCGAAATGTTGCCTTTAGCACCTAAACCCATTAACTGATAAGCCGTTGCATCATCACCTGAGTACACCACCATATCTTTGCCTTTAAGGCCTTCAATGAGTTCTTGACCACGAGGAACATCGCCAGTGGCGTCTTTAATGCCCACGATTTGTGGAATATCAGCAAGACGGATCACGGTGTCGTTGTGCATGTCTACACCGGTTCGGCCAGGTACATTGTACAAAATTTGAGGTAAATCAACAGCTTCAGCAATCGCTTTGTAGTGTTGATACAGGCCTTCTTGGGTAGGTTTGTTATAGTATGGTGTAACTAATAATGCCGCATCTGCACCTAATTCTTTGGCTTCTTTGGTGAGTTCAATTGCTTCGTGGGTTGAGTTTGCACCTGTGCCGGCAATAATTGGAATGCGTTTGTTCGCCACACGGATGATTTCTTTGATCACCTGAGTGTGTTCGGCCATGCTCAAGGTAGAAGCTTCACCTGTAGTCCCTACAGCAACAATACTGTTAGTGCCTTGCTTTATATGCCACTCAACCAGCTTCTCGAGGCTCTTCCAATCTACGCTGCCATCTTCAAACATTGGGGTGACGATTGCGACAATTGAACCTTGAATGGTCTGAGCTTGCTGAGTCATTTTGAAAAGCTATCCTATTTGTCCATCCGACAAGATGAAATATTGATTTCTGGATGGTTTCGAATTTTGATTTGTAGCATGTTCATTGGGCTATACCCAAATTGAATAATGCTTACGCAAATTATGACTGATCAAACGCATAAGAACAATATGCTTTGGTCAAAGCCATAAAATTCTTTATACAAATCAAACTTAAAACAATCAAGTGTAAAATAGCGGTTTTTTTGCAGCCTGAAAATTGTTCAGCAAGGGCTGAATCTTGAAAATGTGTTATTCAATCGAGAGGGTTGGCATGGTTGATGGGATTGATTAAATCATCAGCAAAAGGTTGATCTATGTGTATTCCGTGCTTTTTAATCAGAATTTAAGATTAAATAACAATGACTAAAGATTTAAAAACTATATCAATTCGCTCGGGTTTTATTACAAATGATTGTTAAAAACTTGGGTAATAATCTTTTTTATATCTAATAGAAATAGACATGTTTTTATGAGTGTTTAAAAAGATCGCTTGATTTGACTGTTCATTGCACGATTCATATTTTTTTATTTTAAATTTTTAATTGTTTTTACGACTTTGTGACTTAAAGCACAAAAACTATTACACCATGCACGTAATCCAATTTTGGACGAAAGGCTTCAACTTATTGGTAGTTATATCCTTTATAAGGCTCAGCGATGATGCGACTTAATTTGAACGCTGATGACAACAAGGATTCTCCAATGGAAAAGTCAGATAACAAGCATGCTATTGTCACGGTAGCAATCTGCTTCCTTATTGCCGTAATCGAAGGTCTGGATATTCAGGCTGCAGGTATTGCAGCAGCAGGGATTCGTGAATATTTCGGGCTGGATAGCTCGCAGCTAGGGGTGTTTTTTAGTGCCGGTATTTTAGGATTATTACCTGGTGCTTTGTTGGGTGGTCGGATTGCAGACCGAATGGGCCGTAAAAAAGTATTAATTTGGTCTACGGGGATGTTCGCCATCTTTACCTTATGTACGGTATGGGTAAATAGCTTCCATAGCTTACTCGCTGTACGTTTTCTTGCAGGTGCAGGTTTAGGTGCAGCAATGCCAATTTTAATTACCTTGGCATCTGAAGCAGTAACGCCACAAAATCGTGGTCGTGCAGTCGGTTTGATGTACTGTGGTATGCCTGTGGGTGCGGCAATCTTGTCATTAGTTGCAATGACGGACTTCGGTGCAAACTGGAAAAATATTTTCTATTTAGGCGGTTTATTACCGATTGTTGTGATTCCATTGATGATTTGGTTCCTGCCCGAATCGCGTGAATTCTTGAAAGCCAAAGATCAAGCGGTTCAAGCGACCGCCAATGGCGAAGTGCAACAAGGTGCTTTCAAAAACCTCTTTAACACAGAAAACCGTTTACGTACTTTCTCAATTTGGGTGAGCTACTTCTTCACCTTGATGGTGGTGTACATCATGTTGAGCTGGTTACCGTCGTTGTTCACCGAACTCGGTTTCACTCGTAAAGATGGTGCAACTGCGCAGTTCTACTTCATGGTGAGTGCAACCATTGGTACGATCATTTTAGGTATGTTGACTGACCGTTGGAAGAAAGCTTATGTGATCATTTTGATGTACGGCGGTATTTTGGCAGGTCTATTTGCGCTGAATGGTGCAGGTTCATTGACCCAAATGTACATGGCGTCAGCTTTAGTCGGTGCATTCGTGATTGGTTGCCAAGGTGTATTGTATGCCTTCGGTGGTATCGTGTATCCAACACAGTTACGTGGTACGGGTGTTGGTGTAGCTTCAGCCGTTGGTCGTGTCGGTGCAATGTTAGGCCCTGCAATTGCGGGTCAGTTATTGGCAGCAGGTTTTGGTGCGGCAGGGGTGATTACCGCGGCAATTCCATGTATCGCAATCTCTGCAATATTTATGTTGTTATTGGTACGTCGTATTCCATCATAAGGAACATGTTATATCAAAAAAAGCCCGCATCATGCGGGCTTTTTTATGGCGACAATAGAAGTCGCACTAATGCTTTAAGCCAAGATAAATAAACGTATTTTATGTAAAAATGCAGCAGAATGAGAAAATAAAAAATCAACGTAGAGGGGCTATGTCAGCAAGAAAACTGATCGCAATTTTTAAAGTTGATCAACGTGAATTCAGTTTGTATCTACATCAATACGAACTGATCTTGGAACTCAAACCTGTATTTCAAAGAAATCGCCAACAGCCGAGAAAAAATGCGTGGTTAGCCTTTGCCGATGAACCTACCCTAGAAGATGTTGCTGAAAATATTAATGCATTTGAGGTCATGCAACAGACACGCAGCCATTTATTAAAATATATCTTTCAACATCAACCGCGATATTTTTATTTTCATGATTCGACTCGGCGAAAAGCCCGTATTTACCCACGCTTTGCACAACGTTTGGTTGAGCATTTGCCCAAGTATCGGTATTGTCAGGAAGGACAGTCATTTTATTTTTACGCACAGGACTGAATACTAAGGCTTTTAAAATATGAGCGAATCAGTAGAGTCGCCGAAAATGCATGACAACGGATGGAGAGATATGCAAAAAAATACAGCGCTGATTGTGGTTGATGTACAAAATGGTTTTACCCCGGGTGGTCAGTTGGCTGTTGCCAATGCCGATCAAATTATTCCAGGGATTAATCAACTGGGGCAATACTTTACGAATATTGTGCTGACTCAAGATTGGCATCCAGCCGACCATATCTCTTTTGCTGAAAATCATCCTGAGCATGCACCTTATGACAGCATAGAGCTGAATTATGGAACGCAAGTATTGTGGCCGACGCATTGTGTACAAGGTACACAGGATGCCGAATTGCATCCTGATTTAAATTTACCAACGGCGCAGCTGATTATCCGTAAAGGTTTTCATCAGCATATCGACAGCTACTCTGCTTTTATGGAAGCGGATCAGAAAACCTCAACAGGTTTAGCGGGCTATTTGCGCGAACGCGGTATTGATACAGTCTTTGTGGTGGGGATCGCCACGGATTTCTGTGTTGCATGGACGGCAATGGATGCACGTAAGCTTGGTTTTGAAACTTTTGTGATTGCTGATTTGACCAAAGGGATCGATTTACAGGGTTCTTTACAGCATGCATGGCAAGACATGTTGGCGAATGGGGTGAAGCGTATTTACCTGAAAGATATTGTGCAGCAGCATGCACAGGCATTATCTTTGGCATGACCCAGTGGGCTCAGTTGAGAAAAGGCACAAGGGTGTGCCTTTTTTTGTCCCTGTTTTTAAATGGAAGATGCCTATGTCGGCTTTCTTAAAATTCACTCAATTTGTGCAGAAAACATTTGCGATTTGGGTGGTGCTGTTTGCAGCGCTCGCCATGTTTTTTCCCGATGTATTTGTTTGGTTAAAAGCATATATCCCATGGATGCTAGGCATCATTATGTTGGGTATGGGCATGACCATGACACTGCAAGATTTTAAAAGTGTATTGCAAAGTCCGAAAGCTGTGATGATCGGGGTTTTGGCACAGTTTATTGTGATGCCGGGATTGGCTTTTTTCTTGTGTAAATTATTACAACTGCCGACAGAAATCGCGATCGGGGTCATTCTTGTCGGTTGCTGTCCGGGTGGAACGGCCTCTAATGTCATCACCTATATGGCAAAAGGTAATACCGCATTATCTGTTGCCTGTACCTCTGTTTCGACATTACTCGCACCGGTTTTAACCCCTGCGATTTTCTATTTGCTGGCAAGCCAATGGATTGAAATTAATGCGGCATCGATGTTGGTTTCAATTTTACAAGTGGTTTTATTTCCGATCATTGTGGGGTTAATGATTCGAACTGTATTTAAGCACCGAGTGGATGCCTATATACAGGTCATGCCATTGGTTTCTGTTGTGGCAATTGTGGCGATTGTGGCGGCAATCATTGCGGGTAGCCGAACACAGATTTTGCAATCAGGTTTACTGATTCTTGGGGTAGTGGCCTTACATAATGGCTTGGGCTATCTATTGGGTTTTTGGGCCAGCCGACTGTTTAAATTGCCCTATGCAGACTGTAAAGCAGTGTCGATTGAAGTCGGGATGCAAAACTCAGGTTTGGGTGTGGCATTGGCGGCGACCCATTTTGCCGCTTCACCTCTGACCGCTGTGCCGAGTGCGATTTTTAGTTTGTGGCACAATATTTCGGGTCCTGCACTGGCAACCTATTGGGCAGCGCGGACGAGTGAGCCCAAAGCATCGGAACAAGACAAGCCTGTGCAATAAACAAAAAACAATTCAGTAAAATAGAGGGCAATGTCCCTCTATTTTTTATGTCGAAAATAAATTTTACGATTTGATGAACACGGCTTTAGGGAATTGCATGCTTTTTTAATTGATTAATGCTATTTGTAACATAAGTGTCATCTCCGCTGCCTAACATGCCGGCAACCACTTTAGATATAGACTGTTTCAAACAGCATTGAGAGGGTATGCAACATTTTCAGCATTCATCAGAGACCTATTATAATCGTGAATTGTCACTTTTAGATTTTAATCGGCGGGTCTTGGCTCAGGCACTCGATTCAAGTTTACCTTTACTTGAACGCTTGAATTTTCTAATCATTTTTTCACGCAATTTAGATGAATTCTTTGAAATCCGCATTGCGGGGCTAATGAAACAACGAGATTTGAATGCGATTGCACGGACGCCAGATGCCATTCCGACTGAAGTGGTCTTAGATGAACTTTCCCAAGTGATTCATGACACGGTTGCAGAGCAATACCAGACCCTCAATCATGCTGTATTGCCTGCATTACAAAGTGAAGGCATTCGCTTTATTCAATTTAAAGATATTTTAGAAAAACATCGGGCGTGGATTAGCCATTATTTTAGTAAAGAAGTTCAACCAGTCTTAACACCAATTAGCTTAGATCCATCGCATCCGTTTCCACGCTTGGTCAATAAAAGCCTCAACTTTATTGTGAGTCTAGAAGGCAAAGATGCCTTTGGTCGTGCCATTGAAATGGCAATTGTGCCTGCGCCACGCTCATTGCCGCGTTTAATCAAAATGCCCGCCGAGGTTGAAGGCAGTGCAGAGACACAAATTTTCCTGACCGCCATTATTCAGCAACACATCAATGACCTATTTCCGGGGATGAAAGCGACGGGCTGTTATGCCTTTCGAGTGACACGCAATGCAGATTTAGTTCTGGCTGAAGATGTGGATGACTTGGCGGTGGCATTAAAAGATGAATTGTCTTCACGGCGTTTTGGTCGGGCAGTTCGCTTAGAAATTGAAGATGATTGTCCGCAAAGCATTATTGATTATTTGTTAGATGAATTTGATTTGAGTGAGCAGGAGCTCTATCGCATTGACGGCCCGATCAATTTATCGCGTCTCAGTACCAGTTTTAATCGACCTGAACTGAAATATCCGTTCTATACACCGATTATTCCTAAAGTTTTTCGTAAACAAACCGCGATTTTTGATGTATTAAAAACACAAGATGTGTTGTTACATCATCCGTTTGACTCCTTTCAACCGGTCATCAACTTATTACGTGAAGCTGCAAAAGACCCTCAGGTATTAGCCATTAAGCAAACGCTCTATCGTAGTGGGCCAGATTCGGACATCGTACAAGTTTTAGCGGAGGCGGCACGCAACGGCAAGGAAGTAACCGCCGTCATCGAACTTCGGGCGCGGTTTGATGAAGAATCCAATATTACCGTGGCCAATATATTGCAAGAAGCTGGGGCTGTCGTGGTGTATGGCATTGTGGGCTATAAAACCCATGCCAAGATGATTTTGATTGTGCGCCGTGAAAATAATCAGCTGTTACGCTACGCCCATTTGGGAACAGGCAATTACCACGCAGGCAATGCGCGGATGTATACCGATTATGGCCTGATGACGACGCATCCCGATATTTGCGAAGATGTGCATCGTATGTTTCAGGAATTGACCGGTATGGGCAAGATGGCAAAGCTGAAAGCCTTACTGCATGCACCCTTTACCCTGCATACTGAATTGCTGAAACTGATTGAACAGGAAATTGTTGCTGCACAAGCGGGAAAATACGCAAGAATTATTGTGAAGGTCAATGCACTCACGGAACCGCAACTGATTGCTGCTTTGTATCGTGCATCGCAAGCAGGGGTATCTGTAGATTTAATTATCCGTTCGATTTGTTGTTTGATTCCTCAGGTCAAAGGGATGTCTGAGAATATTCATGTGAGATCTATCGTTGGACGCTTCTTAGAGCATACTCGAGTGTATTATTTTGAGCATGCAGGCGAAAAACGATTGTACTGTGCCAGTGCTGATTGGATGGGACGTAACTTATTTTCACGGGTCGAAACCTGTTTTCCCATTTTGGAAAGCCGTTTGAAAAAACGCATTATGAAAGATTGTTTACTTAACTATTTGGAAGATAATCAAAATGCATGGGAAATGCAGTCGAATGGGCAATGGGAGAAAGTCGCGGTTGAAGCAGGTACCGAACCGCATAACGCGCAAAAATATTTGATTGCACAGAAAATTTCGACTGTTTAAGACAAAAAATCCCGACTTAAGTCGGGATTTTTGATTTCGCTCAAACCTTTACGAGGCTTTTGACTGTTTGGATTTTAAAATTTCAGTTCTGAAGTTTTGAGCCAATTCAGCGGCATCACTGTCCATCCCATTGAGCATAAATGCATGACGAGTGAGCACATTGGTCGGATTTGGCAAACTGACCAATTGGAAATGATCTGAAATCTCTTTGAGCAAAGTTGTCGGCACATGAATGGCACTTTCTTTAGCAACCAATTGTTGGACTAAACGTTCAGCCGCTTGCACAGAAGACAATTGCATGGCTTCGACAGAGCTTGAAATCGCGCTACGGGTTTGTAAAACGAAACGTTTTTCTTCACGGTAGCGTTTATATAAAACATCTGAAAGCAATTGGAATACTGAGCTGATCATGGTGAGGCAACGCAGCGCATCTGGAGTGTCAGCGGTCATGCTGATGGTTGCGCCATGTTCATCAAACTTATGTACCGTACTGATGTCAGAACTGTTCAATTTATAATGTTGAACACAGAGTTCTGTAGTTTTATTTAAGAAAATTTGGCAGAGATTAAAATACGGCACAGACACGGTTTTGTTGACGCTATCGAGCAGCTGTTTCGGATCATAAAATTGAATATTTAATGCCAAGCTGTTGCTGTCGAGAACCACTGGTTTCATGTCTTTATGCTGTTTTGCTTTGGCTTGCGCATTTTGCTGCGCTTGAGCAATCGCCACAGCGGCATTATGTTTTTCTTGTTCTAAAGCCTGCGCTAGCGTTTGAATTTCATGTTTTAGACGTGATTCATTGTTGATTCGCGCTAAATATTCAGTACGACTAGGGCGAGCAATGGCACGATACGCTAACCACAACAAGCCATGTAGGAATAATGAAAATAGAATCGCGGCCCATTGCGTACGTAAGATTTCACCAATACTTGGTTTAATTAAGGTGATTTCAACCGTTCCGACTTTCTTTTCGTTTTGCAGCGCATCACGAACAAAGATTTCACCGTCACGGGTTTTGGTCAAACCGCCTGTAGCCAAGACTTGATTATTGGCATTTAAGATGCGGATGGAAGCCACGCTCGGGTTGGTTGCATAGCGGTCAGCAAGTAAGGCTAATGATACGGTATTGGCCGGCTCAAGCTCAGATAGGCTGTCTGTAACCAATTGACTGGTCATCAGTTGTCCCTGACTGGCACGGTTTTCGTTCAGTTGGTGGGTTGTTGCCAATACCAATAAAAAGGTATGCAAAGCAAAACAAACTACTAATAGGCTAGCAAATAGCCCTTGTCTAGGCGCATTCAACGTAAACTTCCAAGGCAATTCTATTCAATTTAGATTATGATTCTTACATTAGTTGTAGCTCAGACCCGAGTCAATTCATGCGAGAAATCATTCTTATATCACTTTTAGGACCTGACCAACCTAATCAATTTACACGATTAATGCAGGTTTTGTCCGCACATTCCTTACAGATTTTAGATGTCGGACAAGCAGTCATCCACAATCAGCTGACTTTAGGTATTGTTGTTTCGTCGGAAGACCAGACTGCGACAGCATTAGCCATGAAGGAGATGTTGATTTTAGCACATGATATTGGCTTAACTGTGCGCTTTAAACCAATCTCTACAACAGAATATCAACAATGGGTAAATGAGGGAGGCCGCACACGCTATATCGTTACGGCACTTGCGCCAGAATTACAGGCGTCTCATTTACAGGCAGTTACAAATATTGTGTCGAGCCAAGGCTTCAATATTGAAACTGTGACTCGTTTATCTGGCCGTCCAGAGTTAGATGGATCGAGCGAAGGTCCGCGCCGTGCCTGTGTTCAATTTGGTTTAAAAGGCCAAATGTTGGATGCCACTGCGATGCGTGCAGCATGTTTACGTTTATCTACTGAACTAGGGGTAGATGTTGCCGTTCAAGAAGACAATGCTTACCGTCGTAATCGTCGTTTAGTCTGCTTTGATATGGACTCAACGCTGATTGAGCAAGAAGTGATTGACGAATTGGCGATTGAAGCGGGTGTCGGCGCTCAAGTGGCTGAAATCACTGAACGTGCTATGCAAGGGGAACTCGATTTCCAACAAAGTTTCCGTGCACGTGTGGCACTGCTCAAAGGTATGGATGCTTCGGTATTACCTAAAATTGCAGAACGTCTGACTGTCACAGAAGGTGCGGAACGTCTGATTTCAACGCTGAAATCACTGGGCTATCGCACGGCTATTTTGTCAGGTGGTTTTCAGTATTTTGCCGAATATCTACAAGCAAAACTGGGTATCGATGAAGTCCATGCCAATGTACTGGACGTCCAAGATGGCGCGGTAACCGGTGAAGTGAAAGGCCATATTGTGGATGGTGCCCGCAAAGCCTACTTGTTGACTCAAATCGCTGAAGAAATGGGGATTTCATTAGAACAAGCTATTGCAGTCGGTGATGGTGCGAATGACTTACCTATGTTGTCTTTAGCCGGCTTAGGCGTTGCCTTCCGTGCGAAACCTTTGGTGCGTCAAAATGCTAATCAAGCCATTTCAAGCGTGGGTCTAGATGGTGTTCTTTACCTGCTTGGGGTGCATGATAAAGATTTAAATCGTGCTTAAAAGCATTTAATTCATACTAAAAAACGTAGCCAAAAGGCTGCGTTTTTTATGCCAAGAATTCAGCTCCTCCGATGAGCGGTAGAAGAAAATTGTCGATAAAAACAACGATTAACAGCATTCGAAAAATTAATTTTTTTAGCCTAAAACCAGCTGTTTTTTTTGTAATGACACTCGAAACGAGATGCCATCATTGTTCCAGAAATTCTTTAAAAAGAAAAAATGTAATGACAAAATAATGTTGCGACAAGGTGTGTCGCATTAACAAAAAACGAGACTTTTTTTATGCAAAAAACTCAGCATAATGCTTGCAAGAGATTGAGATCGACCAAATCTATTTACTGAAGATACAGTAGTGAGACGGCTCAGCATCCTGTAAGACAAGAGATGTCAGTTGTCAAATGACGGAGGTTTTTATGTTAACAGCGAATTTAGCAACAATCGTTGGCCTGAGCTTGGTATCGGCGGCTGTGATTGCTGTTTTCTTCTCGCCTTATCGTCGCTGGTTAAGTTTTATGCTGGCGGGGATGCTGGTGTGGGGACTCATTGAAGTGATTCGATTTGGTACACAAACCATGTTCGAATTATCAGTGACTTATAGTTATTTAACGGCATTAATGGCCGCAATGGTGGTATTCACTTTAGTATTGTTACGTGAAGACCGCCGTGCAGAGCGTGCGATGGCAAAGCGCCAATGTATAGAGCACACGCCTGTATATGATGAAGAACAGCAATGTTCGAGCCGATAAGTGCCAGAACAAAATTTCAATGAAAATGCGCCTAAGGGCGCATTTTTTTATGAACGCATTAGTCCGATTTGAGATACAAAGCCTTACTTCTCAAAAGCCAAGTTATGGTAGGATGAAACCAGTCAATTTTCCAACAATTACAATAGGCTTTAAGTCATGAAACTATCATCAATTCCTGTCGTAAAACTACCTTTAGTTGATGTCAGTACGGATCCACTTGATTTACTCGTGGCAGGTTTAGCGCTTCGTATGAAACAGCTTGCACGTACTAGCCCTAAATTCATTGAATTGGTTCATGAACGTCAATTCCGCATTCAAATCGGTACAGATTTGGGTGTTGCACGTCAAATTATTGTAAATAATGGACAGATTGATACTGTTTCAGGCGATGCTGAAAAAGCAGACTTTATTTTGCAATTTGCGGACAGTGAACAGGGCGTGAAAACCCTAATGAAAGGTGACCCAACTGCATTCATGACGGGTATGCAAAATGGCAGTATTAAAATGGAAGGTGATTTTGGGCTTTTGGTTTGGTTTAACCAAGTGGCGAAGTTGATTCCACCTAAACTTCCAAAACCTGTTAAAGAAAAAATCAAAATCGCACGTGCGTTTATTAAAGAAAAAACAGGAAAATAATTTTAATTTTCGTTGAAAATTAACGTTTTTTTGGTAAAAATACCCCCACTTTTTAGGGGGTATTTTTATGAAAAAATTAATTACGTCGAGTTTAATTGCTGCATCACTTACTTTGACAGGTTGTGCAAGTATCATTTCTGGATCGACTCAAACTTTAACCTTTAAGTCAGTTCCTGATGAAGCATCGATTTCAATTACAAATAAAGCGGGGGAAAAGGTACATACAGGTATCACACCTGCAACTGTAACTTTAAAACGCGGTACAGGATATTTTAAACCAGCAGCTTATGAAGTAACGTTCAAAAAAGATGGTTTTCAAACAAAAACTGTGCAGGTAACAGGGACAGTAAATGGTTGGTATGTAGCCAATATTATTTTTGGTGGATTAATTGGTTTATTAATTGTTGATCCAGCTACTGGTGCAATGTATACATTGAATCCCGCTGATGTAAATGCTGTTTTAGACGCAAATCAAACAACAACGTCAAAGAAAAATGATCAGTCATTAACAGTCATGCTTGTGAAAGATATCCCTGTGGAAGTAATGCAACGTGCAAAACTGATTACAACCATTTAAGACCGTATTATTCTAGCTTGTGAAAAGCCCTCTTTTGAGGGCTTTTTTTAATGCTTCAGTTGTTATTCAACTTCTAAATTAAAGGTCACTGGCCCATCATTAACTAAATGCACTTTCATGTCGGCAGCAAAGATACCTGTTTGTACATGGTCATATTGGCGCTTAGTGTAATCGACCAGCTGTTCATACAGTGCTTTGGCATCGCTTGGCGGCATGGCAGGGCCAAAATCAGGGCGCAGGCCTTTTTGCGTTTGTGCCATTAGAGTAAATTGAGACACCAAGAGGATACCGCCGCCAGCTTGACTGACATTCCAGCCCATCTTGCCTTGTTCATCATCAAAAAAACGGTATTTCAAGATCTTATCGATCAGTTTTTTGCCCTTTTCTAAATCGTCAGCTTTACCAAGTCCTAAAAACACTAAAATACCGTGATTGATTTCACCCGTGATCTCACCATCGACCACCACTTTGGCTTCCAAAACACGTTGTAACAAGGCCCGCATAACTTCTTCCGAGTAGAAAATTGAACATAGGGCAGGGATTGTAGCAAAGACAGCGTTCTTTCGAGGCGATGTGTAGAAATTTTTGGGCTCAAACATTTGAAAATGAACTGTATATTTTTTATAAATCTAATAATACGATTGAATTTATAAAAATAATCTGTTTTATCTATTTATTAAATATCAGTATCTTTGCGGAGCAGGAAAGGTATTTAACAGAGAGATTAAGACGATGTTTAAGCGTTCTTTATTGGTTGCGATGTTAGCAACAGCAACAGCGGCGACTCAAGCAGCGCCATTAACCAAAGACAATGGTGCACCAGTAGGCGATAACCAAAACTCGATTACTGCGGGTCCAAATGGTTCAGTTCTACTTCAAGACGTACAATTGGTTCAAAAATTACAACGTTTTGGTCGTGAGCGTATTCCTGAGCGTGTGGTACATGCCCGTGGTACAGGTGCTTATGGTGAATTCGTTGCAACTAAAGATTTATCTGATCTCACCATTGCTTCATTGTTCAAAGCAGGTACTAAGACTCCAGTTTTCTTACGTTTCTCGACTGTAATTCATGGTAAAGGTTCTCCAGAAACTTTACGTGACCCGCACGGTTTTGCGATCAAGTTCTATACACAAGAAGGCAACTGGGACTTAGTGGGTAACCAAACTCCAGTCTTCTTCATCCGTGATGCGATCAAATTCCCAGACTTCATCCATGCCATGAAGCCTAGCCCAATCAACAACGTTCAAGACGCAAACCGCGTATTTGATTTCTTGTCTAGCCAGCCATGGGCAACCAACATGTTGACTTATGTGTATGGTAACCAAGGCGTGCCTACCAGCTACCGCGAACAAGACGGCTTTGGTGTACATGCGTACAAGCTTTATAACGACAAAGGCGAATACAAATACGTTAAATTCAACTTCCGCTCTAAACAAGGCGTGAAAGGTCTGAACGTTAAAGAAGCTGCTGAGCAACAAGGTAAAGATTTTAATCACTTGACTAACGATCTTTATAACAACATCAACGCTGGTAAATTCCCGAAATGGGATCTTTATATCCAAGTGTTAGATCCTAAAGATCTCAACAGCTTTGATTTTGACCCGCTTGATCCAACAAAAATCTGGCCGACGAACCTAGTTCCAGAAACTAAAGTCGGTACGTTAACGCTGAACCGTATGCCGAAAAACTTCTTCCAGGAAACGGAACAAGTGGCATTGGCTCCAGGTAACTTAGTCCCAGGTATCGAGCCATCAGAAGACCGTCTGCTGCAAGGCCGTATCTTCTCTTACTCAGATACACAAATGTACCGTTTAGGTGCGAACCACCAACAAATTCCAGTCAACCGTCCATTAGTTGCTGTAAACAACAACAACCAAGATGGTTACATGAATGTTGGCGGCACTTCATCAAATGTGAACTACGAGCCAAGCCGTATTGAGCCAAAACTAGCGACTGCGAAAGCGCGTGCGGTTGAAACACCGCTTTCTAGCACAGTTCAGCAAAAAGGCGTGAAAGAGCAAAACTTCAAACAGGCGGGTGAGCTTTATCGTTCATACTCTGCGAAAGAGAAAGAAAACTTAATCATGAACTTGGCTGCTGACCTTGGCAACGTGAAAGATTCAGAAACGAAACACATCATGTTGTCTTACTTCTATAAAGCAGATGCAGACTACGGTACACGTATGACTAAAGCAGTAAACGGTAATCTTGCAACTGTAAAAGCTAAAGCAGCACAACTGAAAGACTAATTTCGATCAGTCTGAAGGATTGGTAACTAGGGTCTAGAACGTTACCTCAAAAAAGTCCTATGAAGCTCCATACCTTTCCTGCACCCTAGGGGGAGTTTCATAGGCACTCCTTAAATATTCATTTTTATGAAATGAATCATTTCTAATTCAATTCTACATTCGATTTCTGTTGGAGTTCATCATGAAAGTTATGCAGCATTTGACTTTAGCCAGTCTTCTTGCGTTTGGTTCCGCATTCGCAAACGTGGCAATCGCGGAAGATATCTCCCCCGCTAAAGCGTCTGCAAGCGATCAGATGACCTCACAACAGGAATTGATTGCAATATTTTTTGCCGCAGCCAAAACTGGCAATGAAGAAGTGATTAATGAGTTTCTCAAGCATGGTTTTCCAGTCGATGTACGCAATGCCTCGGGTTTTACACCGCTGATGATGGCGACCTATTATGGTCATCAAAATATTGTAACTCGCTTGTTGGAACATGGTGCAGACCGCTGCGCACGTGACAATAAAGGCAACACTGCATTGATGGGTGCCATGTTTAAATTAGAATGGGCGATTGCAAAGCAATTACGCCAAGTGGATTGCGATGCAAATGCCAAAAAAACGGGGCAAAAGACTGCAGAACAGTTTGCACGTGAATTTGGTCAAGAAGAAAAATATCGACAGTTACTCAAAAAATAATGAGCTTGATCGCGCTCAGCTTCAGCAAAAAAATTGAAAAAAGTCGATGAATCGCGGTGATTTATAAGTTATTCCACTAAATCAATCGGCTTTTTATCAATAAAGTATGCTTTAATGCAAAGAGTTGATAAAAACTGAAAGTCTTTATGTCCCCAATCATCCAATCCTTATTAGACACAGATCTGTATAAATTCACCATGCTTCAGGTGGTGTTACACAAATTTCCGCAAACCCATAGTGTGTATCACTTTCGTTGCCGTAACTTGGATGATACAGCCTATCCACTGGTTGAAATTTTGGATGATTTAAACATGCAGCTCGACATGCTTTGTCAGTTGAAGTTTAAAGATGATGAATTGCAGTATTTACGCAGTTTACGTTTTATTAAAAGCGATTTTGTTGATTATCTTGAATTATTTCAGCTTAAACGCCGTTTTATTAAAGCGGGTATTGATGATGAAGGTCGACTCGACATTTGGGTAGAAGGCCCAATGGTTCAAGCGATGATGTTTGAAATCTTTGTTTTAGCCATCGTCAATGAATTATATTTCCAACGTATTCGTACACCAGAAGTTTTAGCCGAAGGTGAGCGCCGTTTACAACATAAGGTTGCCTTGCTGAAGCAGTATGAAGCACGGCAAAATCCAAATGATCCACCATTCTTGGTCTCTGATTTTGGCACGCGTCGTCGTTATAGTTATGCATGGCAAAAGCATGTAATTGAAGAATTAAATCAGGCTTCACCGTATATTTTCCGCGGTACAAGTAATGTTCTGATTGCCAAAGACTTGAACATTACTCCAATTGGTACGATGGCGCATGAGTTCCTACAAGCATTCCAAGCGCTTGATGTTCGTCTACGTAACTTCCAGAAGTCTGCGCTAGAAACATGGGTGCAGGAATACCGCGGTGACTTAGGAATAGCCTTAACGGACGTTGTCGGTATGGATGCGTTCCTACGTGACTTCGATTTGTACTTTGCCAAACTATTCGACGGTTTACGTCATGACAGTGGCGACCCGTATGAATGGGGCGATAAAGCCTATGCACATTACAAAAAGCTTAAAATTGACAGTAAAACCAAAATGCTGACTTTCAGTGATGGCTTGAACATTGAAAAAGCTTGGGATTTACACAATTACTTTAAAGACCGTTTCCAAGTGAGTTTTGGTATTGGCACCAACTTGACCAATGATATGGGACAAACTGCACTGAATATCGTGCTGAAGTTGGTTGAATGTAATGGTCAATCTGTGGCAAAAATTTCCGACAGTCCGGGTAAAACCATGACGGATAATGATACTTTCTTAGCGTATCTACGTCAGGTGTTTGACATCTCTGAGGTTAGCGCTTAAACACAGCATTAGATAAAACTAAAAAAGCCGAATCAATGATTCGGCTTTTTTATATCTAAAATATTGCTAAAGGAATGCAAAAATTCAGAATAATAGTGAAAATGACTTATGCTAAGATCGAATTTAATCGCACAAAATACAACACGAACAACGATGACAGCATCTACACTGAATTTTGGTCTACTGATTGAAGCGGAAGAATTGGTTCCACATCTTGGTAATGAAAAACTACGGATCGTCGATTTGAGTCGTCGTTCGGTTTATGACCAATTGCATATTCCACATGCACTGCATGTGCAGCCGAAACTGTTAGTGCGCCAAGAAGAACAAGCGATGGGGCTTTTACCTGACCAAGCCGGTTTAGAACAGCTCATCAGCTATCTGAATATCAGTCCAGAACATCATGTAGTAGTGTATGACGATGAAGGTGGGGCATGGGCTGGTCGACTGATTTGGAACTTACATTGCCTCGGTTTTGAAAATACCAGTCTCCTCAATGGTGGCATCCATGCTTGGCTTGGGGCAGGCTTACCGACCTCGTCTGAAATTGAGCAATTTGAACCCGTGAGCCCATTGGTTGAAGTAAGTGCAGAGGCGCGTGCTCAGTATCAAACAAACTATGACGAGCTATTGGCTCGTGTACAGCAGGAGCAGATCCAAGTATGGGACTGCCGTACCGAAGATGAATATACAGGCCTACGTTTGGCTGCGCGACGCGGCGGTCACATTCCGGGAGCACGACATTTCGAATGGAGTACTGCCCTTAACCGAGAAAATCATTTAAAATTGCATCCTTTAGAACGCACACAACAACGCTTAGAACAATTGGGATTCAATTTAAACGAACCTGTGGTGGTATATTGTCAGTCTCATCATCGGTCGGGCCTAGCTTATATACTAGGACGTTTACTCGGTTGGAATATTCGAGCTTACGATGGTGCGTGGAGCGAGTGGGGCAACCGACTCGATAGTCCTGTGATCAGCGGAGAGTTGCCGTCTTGAGCCTTACATCTCAGTTAAAAAAACAAATTTTTATTCAAGCTCAGCGTGTTGTTCCACAGCACAAATTATCACGTATCGTCGGTAAATTGGCTGCAAGCGAAAACCCTGTGGTGAAAAATGCTGTGATTACCGCATTTAAAGCACAGTATGGCATCGACATGTCGATTGCTGAGCAAAGTAATGCCCTGAAATTTAAATCATTCAATGAATTTTTCACTCGTTCTTTAAAAGAAGGCGTACGTGTAGTTGATGCAAATGCCAACAGTGTTGTTTCACCCGCAGATGGTGCGATTTCACAACTAGGTAAAATTGAAAATGGTGACGTATTTCAGGCCAAAGGGCAGAAGTTCACCGTTGAAAACCTGATTGCCGATCCACAATTGGCAGAGCCGTTTAAAAATGGGCAGTTTGCTACGGTTTATTTGTCACCAAAAGACTACCACCGTGTACATATGCCATTTGCAGGAACATTGACAGAAACCCTGTATGTACCGGGTGAATTGTTCTCAGTAAACCAGACCACTGCTGAAAATATTCCGGGTTTATTTGCCCGTAATGAACGTATGGTCTGCTTATTTGATACAGAAGTCGGTCGTATGGCGGTTGTATTAGTGGGCGCAATGATCGTGGCAGGTATTGAAACCGTGGCTACAGGTAAAGTTAAACCTACAGGGCGTTTGGAACTGAATCAACACGATTTATTTTTAGAAAAAGGTGCAGAATTGGGCCGTTTCTATTTAGGTTCAACAGCGGTAGTGTTGTTTGAAGAAAACAAAATGCAATGGGATGCGACCTTTAAAGCCAACTCGTCTGTGGTGATGGGCGAAGCTATAGGGCATACCATTTAAGCAATTCCCTCTCCTTTTAGGAGAGGGTTAGGGAGAGGTTTTTGAGCTAAGCTGATGTATTCAAAAAAGAATCCCTTCTAACCTCCCTTTATTAAAGGAATGAATAAAAAAAGCGCCATCAGGCGCTTTTTTTAATTGCAAAATTTAGCGTTTTACGACAATCGAGTCGATACTGCTATGACGTAAAGTTTGCTGTGCAATCACAGCAGCTTCTTGTGAATCATAGGGGCCAGACACGACGCGATACCAAACTTTGCCATTTTCATTACTTTGGATCACATCGGCAGATAAGCCATTTAAAATAATTTCTGCACGACGGGCATCGGCTTGGTCAGGGTCATCATAGCTACGCACTTGCAAAATATAGCTTGCAGGGGCAGGTGTTGTTTCTGTGGCTTCAATACCCGGCTCAGTCGGTGTAGTGGTATCCGTTTCAGGTGCTTCAACGATCACCACGGTTTCTTTAGTATCTGTTTCAGGCACAGCTTGATCTGGAATCGGGGTGACTTGTTGCTGAGGCAACAGATCATAAAAACGGTAATCTTTATTGGTTTCTTCTTGGTAGTGTTCAGAGGTAATTTGACCTTTCGGTTTTACTGGCTCCCATGGCTTCCATAACATTAAGGCCACTAAGAAACTCAACACGATTAAAATGATCACAAGTGTACCTAACCATGCAGGAATCAATGGTTTTTTAGGCTGATTCGGCCGCTCTGATACACCGCGTTGCGTTTTTCCAAACACGAGGAAACCTCTTTAATTTTAATTGTTACGAACCTAGTGGGAACTGACCCAAAACCAAGTTCTGATTATTATATATTACATGACTGTCATGCTGTTTATGTTTAATTTTCACAATTTCAACATCTTCAAGTTTTCATTTAAAGATGACTGAATATCCATGAAAATACAGGCTCATAAAGAGCCTGTATAGGCGTCAATGTATATGGTTCATACATGGACGGATTCTAACGTATACTAAGAATGGCTTACATTGATTCAGGCGCACTCACACCCAATAATTCAAGACCATTGCGTAAAACTTGCTGTACGTTTACAGACAGTAATAAGCGTGCTTGAGTCAGTTCTGCATCATCACCCAAGACTTTATTTTCATTGTACCAACCATGAAACAACGCCGCTAATTCTTTCAAGTAGTTACCCACTTGGTGTGGTTCATAGCTGTTTGCTGCACGAATCACAATTTCAGGGTAAGCCGCAAGTTTAGCAAGAACTTCAGTTTCAGCTTCTAACTCAAGTTTAGCTGCAAATTGACGTGCAGCTTCAGCAGAGAATTGAACGTCTGTCGCAGCAGCTTTTTCGAGCATACGGCAGATACGTGCGTGTGCGTATTGGATGTAGTACACCGCATTGTCTTTACTTTGAGACACAGCAAGGTCTAAGTCGAAGTCAATGTGTTGTTCTGATTTACGCATGACGTAGTAGAAACGAGCAGCATCGTTGCCCACTTCTTTACGTAAGTCACGTAAAGTCACGAATTGACCTGAACGAGATGACATTTGAACCATCTCGCCGCCACGCCATAGGCTCACAAATTGAACCAATAGCACAGTCAATTTTTTAGAATCATAGCCAAGCGCATCAATCGCTGCTTTCACACGTGCAATATAACCGTGGTGGTCTGAACCCCAGATATCAACGATATCGGTATATCCGCGTTGTAGTTTATTTAAGTGATAAGCAATGTCGGATGCGAAGTATGTAGTCTGACCATTACGACGTTTCACAACACGGTCTTTTTCATCACCAAATTCAGTTGATTTGAACCAGATGTTGCCATCTTTTTCGTATAAGAAACCACGTTGATCGAGCATTTGTAATGCTTCATCAATTTTTTCAGTCAAGGTTGCTTCGCTGAACCATTGATTGAAAGTCACGCCAAATTCACCGAGGTCATCTTTAATGTCATCAAGAATGGCTTTCAGCGCAGCTTGATGGAACACACGGTAACCCACAGCCAAATGGTTTTGTGAATTATGAATCAAACCATCAATGTGTTTTTCTTTATCGCCTGAAACAACGACTTTATTGCCTTCGCTATCGAGTTCAGCAGCATATTGCACATCTTCAGGAACATCTTTGTAGATGTCGGCAACAGGGCGTACATAAGCATCGCCATCTTTGTCGATAATGCTTTGTGCGATTTCTTTAACGTAGTCGCCTTGGTATGCATTTTTAGGGAAGACCAGTTGTTGACCGGTCAATTCTAAATAACGCAAGTAAGTCGATGTCGCCAAGATATCCATTTGACGGCCAGCATCGTTGACATAGTATTCACGGTCAACTTTGGCACCTGTTGCCTCAAGGAGATTGGCAACGGTCATACCGTAAGCTGCGCCACGACCATGACCCACGTGTAGGCTAGACGTTGGGTTGGCTGAAACGAATTCCACTTGAACACGTTTTTCAGCATTGGCCTGTGTGCGACCGAACTGATCTTTCTGAGCTTGAATTTGGTCTAAGACAGCAAAACGTTGGTCAGCATTTAAAAAGAAGTTAATAAAGCCAGGACCTGCAATTTCTGCTTTGCTGATATCTGCGACTTCTGGAAGATTTGCCAGAATTTTTTCGGCTAAATCACGCGGCTTCATACCTGCAGCTTTAGAGGCAATCATGGCAATGTTCGACGCAAAGTCACCGTGGCTTCGGTCTTTGGTTCGGGTCAAATTGCTAGTATTGTTCCAGTCAGTTGGGAGTACACCTTCAGCTTGAAGGGATTGCACTGCATGATCGAGCGCTGCTTGTATTGCCGTATTCATAATCAGTCGAAAAATAAATGTCGCAGAAAAACGGTAAATATAGCAAATTTCAGACTCTTTAGGTGAACCCATTTGTTGCGAATAAAAAATATTCGATAAAAGTGGAAGCATTGCTTATATCGAAGTAAAACGATATAAGTAGTTTAGCGATTCAGGATCACTGCTTGAGTATATGGACATGTCACAACCCACCCCTAAAATTTTTGGCAATGTGCCGAAGTTAGCTGCACGCTGGGCGCTGATTATCGTGCCGTTTATTTTATCCTGTCTTATGAGCGGTATTATTTCGTTTATTAATATGCTCAGAAATTTAGGGTGGTTTGAGGGATTTCTGACACTATGGCTGCATAATTGGATGATTTCATGGGCAATTGCTTTTCCCATTGTGCTGATTTTATTGCCGTTTGTTCGAAAGTTTACAGGCCTGCTGGTTGATATGTCAGGGCCACAGCCACCTGCAAAATAAGCCTGCATGTAAGTCACAGTTGAGTAAAACGGTGACTTACTGCATTTCGCTTTAAATATTTATAGGCTATCGCGACAACTTACTGCTTTAGAGAGTAATTCGGCTTTGTTGTTTTGGAAGGTATAGAGTTTTGAGGAATTAAACACTTTAATGACTTTGGCCTGAGCGACAGCGGTTTTAAAGCTTTGGAACTTTTGCTGATGGGCTGTCTCAAACGGATTTCCAAAGTTTTTATTGTCGAGCAGAATTTGAATTTGCCCCACATTTGTATCATGTGCTTTTAGGATCTCTTGGCCATCCGCGTTGCTTATACTGAAAGTTGGGCGCTGAGTGCTGATTTTGCAATTTAACTTGAAGCTCAAAGTGAAATTATCTGCCGATTTATTTTTGAGGGTAGATATGCCTTGTTGATCATTTTCAATATAGACCCACTGATTTTTCGGCATATTGGTCAGTAGGGTTTCTAACTGTTGTTGGGTACTTTTGCTGATATCGACAGTGCCTTTTTTATCGATTTCAGGGGCTTTTTCTTTACCGAGCATGCCCATCACTTTGTCGCTGACTGTGCTACTGGTTTTGGAAATGGTCTGGCAAGCGCTTAAGCTACTGATGATTAGAATGAATGGTAGTGTATAGATGGCAGGTAAATGCATAGATTTTATTGTTCTATTAAATTTTCGGATCGGCAAAGTTTAACGGTTCTACGCATAAAGCTCAAACCTGCGGCCAATCTCCTTTGAGGAGGACTGCTGCAGGCGGCTAAAGCAGCCATTCTACACAGGCACGAATAATCCCCAGTGCGAGGCCAATAAAACCACCGACCACGACACCATTGACTCGAATCATATGCAAGTCGCCACCGACTTCGTTTTCGATCTTATCGATCATTTCACGTGAGTCCCATTCATGTATACGTTCACTGATAAACCGAATGACTTTTTCGCTGTATTGATCAGAGAGATTGATGGCAATATCACTCATTTTTTCATTCAACAATTGGCGTACAGCGACGTTAGAAACAATATTTTCGCCCACTTGTTGAATGGCGACGCGTAGGTTTTGTGCAATGCCAGAGTTGGGCTTTTCTAAATCAGAACGAATGGCATCGCATAAAATCACCACTGCGCCACTGATAAAATTCAACATTTGTGGACTATCGAGCATGGCGTCTTTGGTGCTATTCAAACGTTGGCTGGCTACACTTTGATTGTCTGCCAACTCATGCATGAGTTGCTGTGCCATTTCTTCAATTTTTCGACGCCACGGGTGTTCATGGTCGGCAAGCATGGACTCGACACGACTGACCAGTGAATCAATGGTGCGCTGCTGGACATCAATACCAATCCAGCTCGCACCTTTGGCGAGCTTCCAAACCCCGAGTTCTTTAAACAACTGACGCGACAAATCACGGGTTTGTTCAGGGTGTTGTAGCATCCAATCATGGGCTAAATCCAGTCCACGTTGCAGGACATCTTGATGGAAATCATTTTCTAAAACTGCCCGCAGCATTTCACTGGCTAGATGGTTGACTTGCGTATTGCGCACCCATTGCACGCTGTTATTTTGGATAAAGCGTCCAATTTGTTCCTGACCGACAAATTCGAAGATTTTCGGTACGGTTTGTTGAATGACTTGGGTCACTTGCGCATTATTGTGCGGGTTGGCCAACCATTTCCCGACGGCAAGAGAGAGATCCGTCTCCGCTAAGCTTTTTTCAACCACTTGTGGTGAAAGAAAATTTTCCTGAACAAAACGGCCCATGGACTCAGCAATGCGTGCTTTATTGCGTGGAATAATTTCAGTGTGATCACGTAAAAATTTGGGAATCGGAATACGACCAAAGGGATTGCGAAATAAGACAGTTATCGCATACCAGTCTGCCAAACCACCAACCACGCCAGCTTCTGCTGAAAGCATCAAAATATGAATGAGCCAAACATATTCGGGCAGCAATTTAGCTGCGATCATCAATGCAATCCACGCCAGCACCGCCACCACCAAAGCAATGGTGGCGAAGCGTTTACTGCGTTGCAGACTAGGTGAAACAGCGGGCTGTTCAGTTGGGCTCATCAATGATCGGGTCTCTATGGGTTGACTTATTTAGAGGTGGGCTCAGCGGCTACAGGCAAAGGATTTCCTTGGCTGTCTAAACCATATTTAGCTCCGAGTGACTGCAAAATCAAGCGAGCATCAAAGGCATCCTGAGGGGCTTTGGCACGATCTTTATAGCAAGTAATACTGTAGGAAACTTGAGTTGGATCGAGTGTGACCACCTGTGGAACGTCATAAAACGGGCCTGGCCAAAAACCAGGATGGCGACGGTAATAGCCATATGGATAAGGCATTGGGTCTGGGTAAATCACCGCTTGGCGCGGCGGTTTTTGACTCCGATTACTCGGGTCATCCATGACTTTAAAATATTGAAAGCCATTGTGTAGGGTGGTTTGAGCGGCTTTAACCAAGGTGATTTCTTCGGCAGTACCATAGCTCATATTGGGTCTAGCTTGGAAGCTAATCCGATAGCTTTGAGCATTTAATGGTGTCGCAGAATATTGACCGAGTTGTTCAAAGGTCAAAGGTTTTGATGGGGTTGTGGCACAGCCAGTTAAACCGAGTGCTGCGGTTATGGCTGCTGCGATAATGAGTTTGTTCATGCGCATACTCCTGTTTAATCGGTTCATGGCAAGGGGAGATACTGGCCAAAAGCCGTCAATTAAAAGCTAGAATTGGGCTGGGTTAAAAATTCCAATTCCTCTGCTGTAGATGTTCTGCCCAATACCGCATTGCGATGCGGGTAACGTCCAAATCGATCGATAATCACTTTATGCTTTTTTTCAAATTCTAAGTTGATCGGATTGCCCAGTTGCTCAAATAATTTTAACGCGCTTTGATGGATTTTTGTCGATTCGCTATGCATAAAGGGCATATATAAAAATGAGCGCTGTTCAGGGCTTAATTGTAGATCTAAACCCTGCGCGATGGCTTCTTGTGCAAGCGCCAAAGCCAGTGCATCTTGGGCAAAAGCCAAGCCAGAGTCACGGAATAAATTTCTAGAAAATTGATCTAAAACAATAATTTCAGCCAATCGACCTTCGGCAGTAGTACGCCATTGCCACAGTTCTGCTTGACTGGCCGCTTGATGGATGTCTTTAAACTTTTTTTCGATTAAAACATCAAAATTATTGCTTTTAGCGAACCAATTGGGCTGATTTTCTGGGTTAAACCAAAATTCGAGAATATCTTGATAATTCATAAGTTTTAAGCATTATTAGCATATATTTGTTTATAAAATCACAAATTTCAAATGTCATATAGAGTAAGTTTGTGATAAAAAATTGCCAAAATAAAATCACGGTTTGTCTCAAAACTATACAGTGGGTCATATGCCCACTTCAAATCGCGTTATACTGATATAAACTGATGATTTTATTTTAGTAGTTTCTTCCATTTAAGCGAGATAGCAATGAGTCAACCCGAATCGACCTCTCAAGACATTTTACCGACTTGGGTAGATTCTTCGCTGATTAAAGGAATGTTGCGCGGTATTGAGCGTGAAAGCTTACGTATGCAAAGCAACGGTTTCTTGTCTCAGGCCGACCATCCCCAAGCCTTGGGTGCGGCTTTGACTCATCCGCATATTACGACAGACTATTCTGAAGCTTTGATGGAATTTATCACGCCGCCAAAAGAAACCATTACAGAGGCGTTGAACTATCTGCAAGATATTCATGCTGTTGCGCATACGCATTTGGAACATGGTGAAAAACTTTGGCCGTTGTCGATGCCATGCATGTTGGATAAAGACGAAGACAGTATTCGTTTAGCGCAATATGGCAGCTCGAATATTGGGCGCTTTAAAACCTTGTATCGTCGTGGTTTAGGGGTGCGCTATGGTCGCCGTATGCAGACCATTTCAGGGGTACATTATAATTTATCTTTCCCAGATCATTTCTTTGAAGCACTGCAACAGCACGAAACTGACGACGCCCTCAAGGCATTGAGCTTACAGGATTATCGCAGTCATCGTTATTTCGGCTTGATCCGTAATTTTATTCGTTTAACGCCATTGGTGATGTTTTTGGTTGGGGCGAGTCCGTCGGTGTGTAAATGTTTTATGATCGGACGTGAACATCAGCTGTTACCGCTCTTAAAAGGCACGTTATTTTTACCTTATGCAACGGCACTGCGTATGGGAAATTTTGGTTATCAAAATTCGGCACAAAAACAGTTAGGGATTCACTACAACGACATTCAGGCGTATTTGAAAGGTTTGCAAAAAGCGGTCCATACCCCATATGCCGCATTTAGTCATTTAGGTTTAAATGATGAACACGGTGATCCGATTCAAATTAATGACCATGTGTTGCAAATTGAAAATGAATACTACAGTTTGGTTCGTCCGAAACAAGTGCCACAGGATGGTGAAACACCGTCTGAAGCCCTGCAAAATCGTGGCGTAGGTTATGTTGAATTACGCGCGGTAGACGTCAATCCTTATAGCCCGATTGGGATCAATGAAAACACGGCAGGCTTGCTCGAAGTGGTGGCTTTGTACTGTTTATTGCAAGACAGTCCAGCGTTGTTAGATGCCGAACAAAATGAAATTGAGAAAAATCAGGCGGAAGTAGTGAACCGTGGTCGTGCGCCAAACGCAGTGATTTTACAGCAAGGGCAAGCGATTCCAATTGAAACATGGTGTCGTACACATGTTGCTGCGATGCAACCGTTGGCTGAATTACTAGATGATTCTTACAATACAGATATTTACACTCAGGCAATGGCTGTGATGCAATCACGCATCGATGAAGTCGATGAAACATTGTCGGCACGTATGATTAGCGATACTTTAGAACAAGGTGGAACTTGGGGCTTTGGTAGCTTTATGGCCTTACAACATGCTGAAGTGTATGAGCAGCATGTCTTGAGCCCTGAAACTGCAGCATATTTTGCACAAGCTGCTGAGAAGTCTTTAGAAAAACAGGCGCAACTTGAGCAAGACTGCACCTTGAGTTTTGAAGAATATTTGAAAAACTTTAGATAAAAAATTTTAAGAGGATTTACCATGAAATGGAGTTTCCGCTTCGTGAGTGGTTTGTTGTTTTTAGCCAGCGTGATCGGTATGTCTTTTGCGCTGTTTTTAGAACATGTACAAGGCTTAGAACCATGTCCGTTGTGCGTATTCCAACGTATTGGTTTGATTGGACTCGGCATCATTTCATTGATTGCATTGATTCACAATCCAGCATCGAATTGGGGTAAACGCATTTACGCATTGTTGGGGACACTATCAATTCTTTGGTCTACTGGGGTGGCTGCGCGTCATATTTGGCTGCAAAACTTACCGCCAGACAAAGTACCGAGCTGTGGCCCAGGACTGGATTATTGGGTAGAAACGCTGCCGTTAAAATCGGTCTTTGAGCAAGTGCTGACAGGCTCTGGTGAATGTGCCAAAGTGGATTGGACGTTCTTGGGGCAATCGTTACCGGTTTGGTCATTGGTGTTTTTTGCGGTATTAACCTTGCTCAGTCTTTGGCAGTTATTGCGTAAATATCCAAGCAAACCAGTCCCACGTTTACGTGATAAATTTTAATTTAGTGATACATAAAAAAGCCCTCAGTTGAGGGCTTTTTTTTATGAGTCTCAATGGGGGGTACGTTAGGTTAGGGCAATGCCTTCCACACTTTCCAAGTCCATCATAAATTCATAGATATGATCACAAGCTTTATCGTCATTGTTTGGATAGAACCAATGCACGATTTGCTCAGCCACTTGCGGATGATGCTGAATTTCGAAATGGTTCAAGCCATAAAAAATCGCTTTATGTGAATCTGGCACTTTCAGTTGATACCGTGCATTTGGGTGTTCTCCTAACGCACTTTTTACGCTGACCAAATAATCTCCAATCACATGTCGAGTTTTATTGCGACGATGTTCATATTCGATGGTCCCTGCAACGAGGTAGGTATTGATATGCGATGGAATCGGGGCTGGTTTACGGTTGTCGTCCATGAGTCCAATACGGACATCATTATGTTCCCAATCATCATCACGCACGCTGCCATAGCGCAAATCTAAAATGCCGTTACTGCGAATATTCACCACGTGGCCCACGATTTTGACCAAAGGGAAACGCCCCAATTGATCTTGCAGATGAAATCCGATACGTTCAAGCACAGCACCATGATGCGGTGAGCCTAAGCAGACTAGATTTTCGACTTGATGAATCCATTGATACATATTTTGTTTGCCATAAAAAATGGCACTACGGGACACTAAGCCCCCCATACTATGACCAATTAAGTCGATACTGGTAATACCCGGGTTGCGACGGACCAAATCTTCTAATGTATTGGCAAGGCTGCGACCATTGGTCGAGATACGACGACCCGTGTTGTAATTTAAATACAGCATGGTGTTGTGGTCACGTTGTGACAGTAATTTTTCACCAATGCCGCCATATTTGGCTGTCGACCATGACAGATGATTCATGCAGAGCCCATGAATCAACAGGGTAATACGACCGTTTAATTCGCCTTTTTGTACCGCACCATAATGGTCGTAAACCACCATCGGTAAGGCCATCGGGTTGTGATATTTCAGTAAATAGTCGCCCAAAACCCCATTCAGCGCCCCCACTAAAAAATGTAAAGACGGCGTGAGGGGTTTGTCGTGTAAGCGTGGGAATTTTTCAATAATGCTACGCAGCGTCGGTGCGAGTAAATAATTGCCATAATTGAAAAAGGTGTTGTAAGAAAATTCATAAATCCGTGCAATGGTCGGCTGCTTATGAAAGGCTTTCGAGCCTTGTTCGCTCATTCCAAAAATACTGATTAAAATTTCACGTTGAATGTTTTTGATCAAGTCATGCACGACATCACTAAAACGCATTGTCACGAGTTGTGCCAAACCTTCCAGCACATCTGCTTGACTGGGTGGAGTGCGGTCCCATTTACAATAGGTTTCATGCAATGGTGTTAAGCTAGGCATAATGTTCCTATCCTTACATTCAATGCTATCCCTCGATTGTATTTATTACTGGAATAGCCTGAAGTTTCATTGTTTATTTTATAAAATTCTCACGAACAGCTTTTACAATACCGATAACAGACCTGTCGGTGAATGCCTTTTGTCTGACAATTTTACTAAAAATTCAAATTTAGAAAATGTGACGCAGTTAGCACTTATATGCCACTTTTAAAGCAATTTAAAGATCAATTTGGAATCAAAATGATGAATATTGTGTATTTGCATGGTTTTCAAAGTAACTCAAATTCAGTGAAAGGACAGATACTGCGGCGCCATTGCGCAGACTTAAATGGTCTGCATGTGTATTTGCCAGATTTGAATATGCCACCACTACAGGTAATGCAGCAGATGTCAGAGCTGATTGAAGGTTTGGATAATGTGGTTTTGGTCGGTAGCAGTTTAGGTGGCTTTTATGCGACGCAGTTGATGGCACGCCATCACATTCCTGCGGTGCTCATCAATCCTGCGGTCTATCCATGGCAATTATTTCGTGATTTATTTGGTGAGACGGCATTGCCTTATCAGGTGACTGAAACGTGGTGCTTGGATGATGCACAGCTCAATCAAATGCAGGCTTTGGCTGTATCTAAGGTTGAAAATGCAGATCAACTGTTGGTCTTGCTCCAACAAGGTGATGAAACCTTGGATTATCGTGATGCCACTAGGTTTTATAGTGCGGTTCAAGCCGGCACGGCTATGCTGATCACTGAGGTGGGTGGAACGCATGGCATGGATAACTTTGCAGAAAAAATACCCATGCTCTTGCAGTTTTTGGCAGATGCTGTAAAAAATAAGCGGGCATAAGAAAAGCGAAATCAGTTTAATCATACAAAAAAGCAGCTTTACGACATGAATTGACGCATAAATTGACTAAGAAAATGGCGGCTGATCGCAAGAGATATGCAATTTATTAAAAAAGCATATACTGTAGCGCTCGAAGAAATGTTTTAACCAAAAAGCAGGGAATTTTGCAACGTGACGCAATATACGGCTCAATCACTTGAAGTTTTATCTGGCCTGGATCCGGTACGTCGCCGTCCGGGTATGTATACAGACACTACACGACCAAACCATTTGGCGCAGGAAGTGATAGATAACTCCGTCGATGAAGCGCTTGCAGGTCATGCCAACAAAATTACTGTGACGGTTTATAAAGATGGTTCTTTGTCGGTAGAAGACAATGGACGCGGTATGCCTGTTGATATTCATCCTGAGTATGGTCAAAGCGGGATTGAAATTATTCTGACCAAATTACATGCCGGTGGTAAGTTCAGTACCGATAACTACCAATTCTCAGGTGGTTTACACGGTGTGGGTATTTCGGTGGTGAACGCACTGTCAGATCGTGTTGAAGTGGAAGTTCAGCGTCAAGGCAATCTATATAAAATGGCCTTTGAACATGGCGTTCCTGTGGCACCGCTTGAGGTGTTGGAAGGTAAATGCGCTAAACGTGCAACGGGTACTACCGTGCATTTTTGGCCTGAAGCCAAATATTTTGATTCGCCTAAATTTGCGCTGAAAGCCTTAAAACACAACTTAAAAGCCAAGGCTGTTTTGGCGGCAGGCTTGCAGATTATTTATATCGATCAAATCAACAACGAAAAGATCGAATGGCAATTTGAAAATGGTTTAGTCGACTATTTGATGGATGAGCTGCAAGACCGTGACATCGTTCCTGTTCCTGCATTTGTGGCGATTGGTGAAGCTGAACGTGCTAGTGCTGAATTTGCCATTTGCTGGAACGTTGAAGGCGGCGAACAGATTCAAGAAAGTTATGTCAATTTGATTCCAACTGCGCAAGGCGGTACACATGTCAACGGTTTACGTTCGGGTGTGACAGATGCGATTCGTGAGTTCTGTGAATTACGTAACTTGTTGCCGCGTAATATGAAGCTGTCTGCCGAAGATGTGTGGGATGGTGTCAACTTTATTCTGTCTTTAAAATTCCAAGAGCCACAATTTTCGGGTCAAACTAAAGAACGACTTTCAAGCCGTGAAGCCTCTAGTGTGGTGTTAAATATTGCCAAAGATGCCTTTGCACTGTGGCTGAATCAAAACTCCGATATTGCTATGCAACTGGCAGAAATGGTGATTGCCAAGGCCGGTCGCCGTTTAAAAGCTGCGAAAAAAGTTGAACGTAAGAAAATCGTTTCAGGTCCAGCTTTACCGGGTAAACTGGCTGACTGTGTGGGGCATACCCTCGAAGAATCAGAACTGTTTATTGTGGAAGGGGATTCTGCAGGTGGTTCTGCCAAACAAGCACGTGATAAGAACTTCCAAGCGATCATGCCGATCCGCGGTAAGATTTTAAATACTTGGGAAGTGTCTTCTGATGAAGTTTTAGCATCGCAAGAAGTACATGATATTGCGATTGCGATTGGTGTAGATCCGGGCAGTGATGATTTGTCAGAACTACGTTATGGAAAGATTTGTATCTTGGCCGATGCCGACTCGGATGGTTTGCACATTGCGACTTTACTCTGCGCACTGTTCGTCAAACATTTCCATACTTTGGTTGAGGAAGGACATCTGTTTGTGGCGATGCCACCGCTGTTCCGTATAGATGACAATAAAGATGTGCACTATGCTTTGGATGAGGATGAACTGGAAAGCATCTTAAAGAAATGTAAAACCAAAAATCCTCAAATCACTCGATTTAAAGGATTGGGCGAGATGAACGCGAGTCAGCTGCGTGAAACGACTATGGATCCCAATACACGTCGTTTAGTGCAACTGGACTTGGATGACGTACAGTTTACTTCAGGTTTACTCGACAAATTATTGGCGAAGAAACGCTCTTCAGACCGTAAACACTGGCTAGAGCAGAAGGGTAATTTGGCCGATTTGGCGGTTTAAAATTGCAATAAGAAAAAAACCACGCAAGTGGTTTTTTTTGCTTTAAATTTAGGAAAAGCTGCATGATTTGTGTGCTAAAACACCGTATTTTTTGAAAAACGTCGCAAAATTGTTCAATTATAGGTCAAGTGTTGGATACAAGTTTGTATGCATCTTTGTGGTGATTTTACGGTGTTTGGATCGAACCATAAAAAATTACAAGCAAGTTTTTTGAATATAACTATATGAAAAATAATATTTAAAAATAAATAAAAGCACTCAATCAAAATAAAAAATAAGGCTTGGCACAGTTATTGAATTGCTCTGTTGTGATGAAAGACAACAAATGCATTTTAAAAATGTGACTTACAAGCTTAGGTTGGGAGTGTGAATAATGTTTCAACGCAATGTATTTGCTAAAAGTATTTTAGCGGCAACGATGACTGGGGCGATTGCTTTAACGGGCTGTTCAAAACCTGCAGAAGAAAAAACAGAAAGTGCTGCATCTGAACCAAAAGCGGCTGCAGCAAGTGGCGATACTATTAAAGTCGGGATCTTACATTCGCTGTCAGGCACGATGGCGATCTCAGAAACTTCTCTTAAAGATACGGCCTTGATGGCGATTAATGAAATTAATGCCAATGGCGGGGTATTGGGCAAAAAACTAGAACCTGTGGTGGTTGATCCGGCATCGGACTGGCCATTATTTGCGGAAAAAACCCGTCAGTTGATTACCCAAGACAAAGTAGCCGTGATTTTTGGTTGCTGGACGTCGGTATCTCGTAAGTCGGTTCTACCCGTGGTTGAAGAATTAAATGGCTTATTGTTCTACCCTGTTCAGTATGAAGGTCAGGAACAGTCTAAAAATATTTTCTACACGGGTGCAGCACCGAATCAGCAAGCGATTCCTGCTGTCGAATATCTGATGAGTGAAGAGGGTGGTAAGGCAGAACGCTTTGTACTGTTGGGCACAGACTATGTTTACCCACGCACTACCAACAAAATCTTACGTGCATTCTTGAAGTCGAAAGGCATTGCCGATGCAGACATCATGGAAGAATATACCCCATTTGGTCATAGCAACTATCAAACCATTGTGGGCAATGTGAAGAAGTTTGCGGCAGGGAAAAAGACGGCTGTGATCTCGACCATTAACGGCGATTCAAATGTGCCGTTCTATCGTGAATTGGGTAACCAAGGCATCAAAGCTGCGGATATTCCAGTGATGGCGTTCTCTGTAGGTGAAGAGGAGTTACGCGGTATCGACACCAAACCGCTGGTTGGACACTTGGCATCGTGGAACTACTTCATGTCGGTGAAAAATCCAGTGAATACTGAATTCATCAATAAAATGAAGCAGTATGCCGTGGAGTACAAATTGCCAAATGCCGATAAATTTGTGACCAATGACCCGATGGAAGCTACCTATGTCGGCATCAATATGTGGAAACAAGCGGTAGAAAAAGCAGGAAGCACAGATGTCGATAAAGTGCGTGAAGCTATGGCCGGCCAAGAATTTAAAGCGCCATCGGGCTATACCTTGCAAATGGATGCGTCGAACCATCATTTGCATAAACCAGTCATGATTGGTCAGATCCGTGCCGATGGTCAGTTTGATGTGGTACACAAAACCGCAAAAACCATTGCTGCAGAGCCATGGAGCCCGTACATCCCTAAATAATTCAATCCGAATGCCTACTGCCATTGTGTAACAGGCATTTTTTGATGTGATCCCTAGAAGGGGTTGTTCTATTACTCAATAGGGATGCTTATAAGATGAAAAAATTACGCAATTTCCCGATCTTTTTTCTATTCCTGAGCCAATTATTCTGTCTGCAAATCGTGCATGCAGAAACAGCAGCGGATGTGGTGCCTACGGTGCAATCTGTGCAGCAAGGTGACGCCATTCAGCAATTTGTTCGCGGGAGTTTTACCGAGCGACGCAGCTTACTCAATCAATGGCCGGGCGATATTGAATCCTTAGATCAGTTGGCCGCATTGGTCGAAAAAGACCAGTTATATAGTGGTCAAAGCGGTCAAACCTATATTTTAGAAACTGACGAAAAATTATTGAGCTATCCAGATTTGCAAACCGTGACGGATTGGCCTGCCGATTTATCTCAAGTGACTTTGGTGAATACCCTTCGTAAAGCCTTAACTTTTGCGCAAGCGAAAGAAAAGCTGCAATCGGATGATTTAAACCAACGTTTGGATGCAATTGATATTTTAGAAAATAACTTGGCTGAGTTGGAAGTTAAAAATATTAATCAATTGTATTTAAATGAAAAAAATAACAAAGTTAAAGCCCGTTTAGCGCAGCTCAAAGCACGCTTAGATTATCAAAACCCTGATGTTTTACAAAAAATACAGGCGGCCAAAGTGCTGCAAGATTCTAACCGTCCCGATGTGTTGGCGATGGTGGAACAGGAATTACAACAAGCCAATCTGCATCCCGAGTTAAAAGCCGCACTGACAGAAGCCAAGAGCAATATTAAAACTCGTATTCAGGCCAGTGAATGGACTGGACATGTCTTTTCAGGTCTCAGCACGGCCAGTATTTTACTACTGGCGGCGTTGGGCTTAGCCATTACGTATGGTCTGCTAGGCGTGATTAACATGGCGCATGGTGAACTGATCATGATCGGGGCCTATACCACTTATGTGGTGCAAAGCCTGTTTAAGAGTTATCTCAGTAGCTATGTCGATTGGTACTTGATTGCCGCGATTCCTGCTGCATTTTTTGTTAGCGCTTTGATCGGCATGTTGATTGAACGTACTGTTATTCGTCCCTTGTATGGTCGTCAATTGGAAACGCTATTAGCCACCTTTGGTGTGAGCTTAATTTTGATGCAAGTGGTGCGTATGGTTTTTGGTGCGCAGAACGTTGAGGTGTCAAATATTTCATGGCTGTCAGGAGGGATCGCTGTGACACCGAGTCTGATGCTGCCTTATAACCGCATTGCCATTATTGGCTTTACCGTTGCGGTACTGTTGTTGCTGGTTTACTTGCTGAATAAAACCCGCTTTGGTTTATTTGTTCGTGCCGTGACGCAAAACCGTCAAATGGCACAGGCCGTAGGTATCCGTTCTAGCCGCATTGACATGATGGCTTTTGGCTTAGGTTCGGGGCTTGCAGGTCTGGCAGGTTGTGCCTTAGCACAAGTCGGCAATGTCGGTCCTGACCTAGGACAAAACTATATTATCGATGCGTTCTTGGTGGTTGTGGTGGGCGGTGTTGGCCAAGTATGGGGCGCAGTATTGGCGGCTTTAGGTTTAGGTGTCAGTGGCACAGTGCTGGAAATCGGCATGGGTGCAGTCTTAGCAAAAATTATTCTACTGGTTCTTGTGATTTTGTTTATTCAAAAACGTCCACAAGGTTTGTTTGCCATCAAAGGCCGTTTTGTGGAGTAAGCGCATGAAAATCACTTCGTTATTATCGGATAAACCCTATAGTGGTATGGCGATTGCCGTGTGCTTTGCCATTTTGCTGATTTTGCCTTGGTTACATGTATTGCCAGCCGATTCAGCACTGCATTTATCAGCGTATTGGGTCACGCTCATTGGCAAGATTATGTGTCTCGCCTTGGTGGCATTGGCCTTAGATTTGGTTTGGGGCTATGCCGGCATTTTAAGTTTGGGACATGGTCTGTACTTTGCCTTGGGCGGCTATGCCTTCGGTATGTATCTCATGCGTGAGGCGGCAGGCGATGGCTTACCCGACTTTATGCGCTTTTTGAGTTGGACTGAGCTACCGTGGTACTGGATGGGTACTGAACATATCGTGTGGGCATTGGCTTTGGTGGTTTTAGTTCCGGGATTGATTGCCTTCATTTTTGGCTTCTTTGCCTTCCGCTCAAAAATTAAAGGCGTGTATTTTTCAATTATTACCCAAGCCATGACTTTTGCCGCTGCGCTACTATTTTTCCGCAATGAAACAGGCTTTGGCGGTAACAACGGCTTTACCGGTTTTAAAACCATCTTAGGTATGGATATTACCTCTGCACCAATGCGTGCAACCTTGTGTTTCCTCACGGCACTGACTTTGCTTATCTGTTTTGTCGGTTTACGTCACCTGATGAATAAACCCTATGGTCGTGTACTTGGTGCAATTCGTGACAGTGAAAACCGTTTGCAATATTTAGGTTACCGCACCTTATGGTACAAGCTCTCTGCATGGGTGTTGTCAGCAGTGATCGCAGGGATTGCTGGTGCTCTGTATGTCCCTCAAGTCGGCATTATTAACCCGAGTGAAATGAACCCTGTCAATTCGATTGAAATGGCGGTGTGGGTGGCTGCAGGGGGGCGCGGTACGCTGATTGGCCCAATTTTGGGTGCAGGTTTAATCAATGGGGTGAAGACCTATTTCACGGTGGCTTATCCAGAGGCATGGTTATTGATTTTAGGTGCGCTGTTTATAGTGGTAACAATATTTCTGCCAAAAGGCGTGATTGGGCTATTAGAGCGGTTTAAAAAGGAGCGCAGCGAATGAATGATCAATGGGTTCAACCGCATGGCGGTCATGCTGTTGAAGGTTATGGACGACCGAAGGAGCAGGGTGCGGATTTCAGTCACGGGATTGCCTTGTATTTAGAAAAAGTCAGCGTTTGGTTTGATTCTTTCCGTGCATTAAATGATTTGTCGTTATATATCAAAGAAGGTGAGTTAAGCTGCATCATTGGACCCAATGGTGCAGGAAAAACCACGCTGATGGATGTGATTACGGGTAAAACTCGCCCAACAGCAGGTTCGGCTTTTTTTGGGCAAACCTATGATTTGGCAAAAATGAGCACGGAGCAAATTGCAGAAGCCGGGATCGGTCGTAAGTTTCAAAAGCCTACTGTATTTGAAAATTTTACTGTGATGGAAAACCTGTTATTGGCAGCGCCGAAAGATAAACGGGTGAAAAAGAGTTTCTTCAGCAAACTCCATCCAGATGCGCAAAACGCCCTGGACGAATCTTTAGCACAAATCCGCTTAGAAGAATTGATTCATAAACCGGCAGGGCTGTTGTCACATGGTCAAAAGCAGTGGTTAGAAATAGGCATGCTACTGATGCAGCGTCCAAAGTTGATTCTGCTAGATGAACCTGTAGCAGGGATGACCGATGCTGAAACAGAGCGCACTGCAGAGCTGTGTTTAGAGTTGAAAAAGAACCATACCCTTATCGTGGTTGAACATGACATGAGCTTTATTGACACCATCAGTGAAAAAGTCACCGTGTTGGCGCAAGGTGCAATTTTGGCCGAGGGTACATTGGCCGAAGTCCAAGCCAATGAAGATGTCATTGAAAAATATCTTGGACGTTAAGGAGCAGACCATGTTAGAAGTCAAAGACGTCAATCAGTTTTATGGTGGCAGTCATATTTTAAGGGATGTGACATTTGCCGCTCCCGTGGGGGCGTGTTCAGTGGTGCTTGGGCGAAATGGTGTGGGTAAAACCACCTTATTAAAATGTTTAATGGGCATTTTACCGATCAAGTCTGGGCAGATCTTACTGGATGGCAAAGACATTTCTAAACTGAGTCCAGAGCAACGTGTACGCGAAGGATTGGCTTATGTACCGCAAGGACGGGACATTTTTTCAACCTTGACCGTTGAAGAAAATATTTTGATTGGGATGGCAAAATTTAAAGGCGCTAAAACCCGAAAAGTGCCAGAACATCTCTATGAGATTTTCCCCGTATTGGATGAAATGAAACATCGACGAGGTGGAGATTTATCTGGTGGTCAGCAGCAACAATTGGCGATTGCCCGTGCGCTTGCTTCCGAACCGAGGGTATTGATTTTAGATGAGCCGACCGAAGGCATTCAGCCCTCGATTATTAAAGACATTGGCCGTGTGATTCGTCAGTTAGCCGATAGCGGAGAAATGGCGATTGTTTTGGTTGAACAGTTTTATGATTTTGCAGAAGAACTGGCAGATGAATATACCGTGATGGCGCGGGGGCAAGTGATTGCACAAGGTGTCGGTAGTGAAATGCCTGAAAAAGGCATTCGGGAATTGGTGGCGATTTAGGTTGTTTAATGCCCTCTTTTGCTCCATATGTTGGGGCAAGAGAGGGGGTATTTTACTCACGGCTGTAATGCTTAAAGGGAGGAAATCTTTATGTGGATTAAAGTTCAATGTTCTCAGGCCAAAGAAAATAGCCACCATATTGATTGGGCTTGAATTCTCCTCCAATGAATTTACCTGAATCTGTAAGCGTATGCTTACCTTCTGCTTTTTCTTCAAGTAACCCTTTATTCACCAATAGTTCTAATAATTCAGGGGTTTTTAATTTGTGCTTTGCGGCGAGTTTTGAACTGGTTAATTTAGATTGTAAAAGTGATTCTTCTTCAATTTTTTCAATAGTAGGTTTTTCTGCTTTCACCTCATCTAAAGTAATGCGTACTTCATCGCTGATGCGAATAATACGTTGGGCTTCTTCATAGGCATCTCTAAAGACTTCATCATCTTCGTATTTACGAACTAAAATCCCCATTTCATTGTTATTTACTTGGCTAAATTCATAAAGATTTAAACTTGAAATAATGCATTCACCTTCATTTAAATAGCACTTTGCATGCAAATTTTTACAAAAGCTCACGCGGACATAATCCAGTTTTTGCATCCATTTTATTTCATCTGGATGTAAGTCACTTTTACCGTAGACAATACGAATATCAATTTTCATACGGTCTTTATCTTCAAGAAGCTCTTTAATACGGTCATTTAAACGTAAATAGGGGCTGATTAAAATCAAACGCTCTTTGGCATTTTTGATTAACTCTTCAAGAAAGAAGTTAGTGCCACTGGTATTTAAGAATTTTGCCATTTATCCCCCTGATTATTTTTGATAATTTTAAATTTTAGCGCATAAAATTCATACTTTGAAATAATTCGCTTTTAAACTTTAGACATGCATTTGTTTTTTGAAAGCAGGTGGTCTAATTGAATTGGCGGTAAGCATAGTAATAGTGAGTTACTTATGATTTCAGTAAGAATAGATTGGGCTATGTATGAATTGAATAAGTCAGCTGATATAAAAAAAATTGTATAATTATTGCTCAATAAAAGTTAATCTTAACTAAATACATAACAAGAAGATAAGAATATGGATGCGATATTATATTTGATCCCACCGAATGATTTGGAAACTCTGATTTTAGAAGCAGACACCCCTCAAGATGTCTTGGATTCACCCTTTGTACAACACTCCTTATTTTTAGGGGAAGCGTGGCAAGAGTTGAATCCATTATTAAGCCTGAACAGTGATTCAGCTGCGGCACTGAGTTATGCCATTCAGGCAGAACATCCATTGTCAGAGCGACGCCCGGGACTGAGCCTTGCAGTGCATTACAATACTGTAGTTCGCGTTGCAGAAATCCATCAGGCATTACAGCAGTTTAGCGTGGATGAAATCAAAAAACGTTATTTGGTCACGATTGCTGAAACCGCACCTGAGCAAGAGCTTAAATTGGCCGAATTAAAACTGCTTTTTTTACAGTTACAAGATCTTTATCGCGATGCGGCGCGTCATAACTTATCGGTGCTGAGTGTGATACAAGATGGTATTCGTTTGGATAAATTACCATAAACACAGCTCAACACGGGCTATAACTGAAGTTGCATCAGGACGAGATCACGCCATTCACCAAACTTTTGTCCCACTTCGGGCATATAACCTGTTTGCTTAAAGCCTAATTTTTTGTGCAGGGCAATCGAGGCGCTATTGCCGTGATCAATGCCTGCAATCATCACATGCATACTTTGGCTTTTGGCATGCTGAATTAGGTGCTCCAATAGTTGCTGACCGAGACCCAGTCGAGCATAGTTTGGGTCAATATAGACAGAATGCTCAACAGTATGTCGATAGCCAGCAAAATGACGGAAAGAACCATAGTCAGCATAACCGGCGATTTGCTGTTGATCTTGATCTTCAATCACCACAAAAGGAAAATTTTGCTTTTGGAATTCCAGCAATTTCTGTTGAAAAGAGTCAAGGGTATAAGCTTGATCATTCCATGTCGCAAAGCCGTTGAGAACTTCATGATTATAGATTGCGAGAATGGCCGCTAAGTCTTGTAGAATTGCAGGTCGAATGAGAAAAGACATGCGCAAATTTCTGATAAAAATAAAGTCAATTTAAAAACTTAGGCATAAAAAAAGCAAGGTGATGAACCTTGCTTTTTTCTTCATCGCGTTCTGAGTTGAACTTAGAAATGGTATTTCACCAATGCGCTGACATCGTTTTGGTCTACGCCTTTAATACCAAATTTGTTGTTCCAAACTGAATGTTCGATACCAACATATAATTTAGTTTTTGGTGAAATGTGTTTACCCACATTCCATTTGTACTGAGATGTCCAGTTTAATTCACTTGCATGGTCTGCTTCAGCAGTAGACCAGTCTAGGAAGGCATCTGCTAAAAACTCTTCTGAACCTAATTTGAACGGCACTGCATAAGTGATTGTCATTTGATAATCATCTTTAGTTTTGTCGTTAGCCGCTTTATAGAAGTTCACATTCGCATATTGTGTATATGGAATATCGAGAGAGAAACCTACACCGTACAAGAAGTTGTTAAATTCAGAGTTGTGGTGATCGTAACCGGCATTATGTTCCCAAGTCGTTGCAATCAGAACGTCTTTGATTGGACCCATAGAAAGGTCTTTACCAGAAACTTCACCTAAGCTTAGACGTGGCGCTAATTCTGCATAAGTTGATTGATCATCGTTACCATCCAATTGTTGGTCAACGAAGAAGAATACATCTGAATATTTCAGTTTCGCTGCATATTCGGCTGTGATCGTTGTACGGTCTTCAGTACCAACTTCATAGTTTTCACCATATAAGCCAGTTAAGCTGAAATCTTGCCATACGATAGGTGAAGCTTGAGTGAAAGCCGCAGCAGATGCTAATGCACATGATGCAACGATTTGTGTAAGTTTCATTAAAAAATATCTCCCCCCGAGAAGCACTGAAAGCATACAGATTATTAAGCAAAAATAAAGCCAAATTTGACTCATTGGACAAAAACTTTGTAAATGAGTGTACTTTAAGTAAATCTTATAAATTCATACAGATGCAATAAATACGCGGTAATTACATAAAAACATTAAGATTATTTTTTACCCATTGGGAAAAATACAAAAAAAACATTAAATAGATCAACTTTTTTCATAAATTGAACAATAAAACCTTATTTATTTAATGGGTTTTAAAAAAATATCAAAATAGCACTTGCAAAATGTCAATATAAGACCGATATTCGAAGTATAAGGACACGGATCTGCAGACTCTAAAGTGTTCATCATTCAATGTGGAGGACGACGTTCCATACAAAGTTGAAGATGGTCATTGCTGTAACATTTACAGCAAATGTAACGTGCCAAGATAATAAGTTTTGCACAAATATTTATAGATATTACAGATAGATATGAGGATGATATTATGAACATAGAAATCCGTACAGATAAAAACATTCCTAATAGTGATCGATTAATTACATACGTTCGTGCAGAACTTAATGAAGAATTTCAGCGCCATAGTGAACGCATTACTCACTTTTCGGTGCATTTAAGTGATGAAAATGGGGACAAGGGTGGTAGCGACGACATTAAATGTATGATTGAAGCGCGTCCTGCTGGTTTGAAGCCTGTCGTGGTCAACCATCGTGGTCATAATGTAGATACAGCTATTCACGGTGCAATTGATCGACTTAAACGTAGTCTTGAACATGTATTCGAAAAGAAAGAGAACCCACGCAGTACACAACCTGCTTTTGCTGAAGCAGATGACAGCGTAGACGACGAATAAGTCTCAAAATTTAAAAAAGCCCTGCGGGGCTTTTTTTGTGTGTTTTGTATTTTGTTTTACATGAAATTCAAACAAACGCAGCTTTATTCGGCATAATAGATCAAAATAAATTGAAGTGAGCTTTCCCGATGTTAACAGCGCAACAACAGCTTTTTGTGCAAGCGTTAGAAGAACAAGATCTTGCACAGGTGCAACGCCTGTTGGCAGATGGTCTTAATCCAAATTTTATAGATTTTGAAAAAGGACCTGCGGTTTCTGTATGGTCTGATGGTTTGTTTAAATGGTGGGAAATGGTTTGCGAAGCATATGAAGCAGGTCAACCCTTAACAGCAGAACAGAAAGCACAACATTTAGACGTACATATGCAAATCTTGGAAGCACTGATTCAAGCCAAAGCCAATGTGCATTTATGGGATGCTGAAGAAATTTATGGTCCATTATGGGACGCCGCGAGTGCAGCATGTGTCCCTGCGGTACAGCGCTTATTGGATGAAAAAGTGAATCCAAATATGATTGATAGCGATGGTTTAACCATTTTATCGTCGATTAGTGAATTATTTTTTGACTGTGATTTTGACGCGGTAAATTGGTCGGAAGCATTGGAAGAAGAAAAACAAACCTTGGAGCTTTTGCGTAGCCATGGCGCAAAAATGAGCAAAGAATTAGCATAATTGTGAGTAAAAACATGACTGTATTTAAAGTTTTAAGCATTGCAACATTATCCGGTTTGAGCCTGTCTGCATTTGCGGCGGATTTTTCATTTGACCGTCCGGGCGCGGGTATGGGCACAGGCATTACCCCTGTAGGTCGTTTGGCGTGGGAACAAAGTTTGCCGGCAGCGAGCTATAGTGAAAGTCGTGATGAAAATGGTGAAAAAGTAAAAAACACTACTTTAAATGCAGACATGTTATTCCGTACTGGTTTGGCAAAAGATTTGGAATTGCAATTGGGTTGGCAAGGTCCTGCATGGTCTAAAACCAAAGTTGCGGGTCGCTCAGTTGAAGAAGATGGTTTGGGTGATGTCAGCATTGGCCTGAAAAAAGCCATTGATTTGAATGATGAGAAATTATCGATGGCCATTCTTGCAGAAGCCATTATTGCAACAGGCAATCAAGGCTTTAGTGCTGAAGATGACATTTATAGTCTGACTTCAGCCGTGGCTTATGATTATAGCGATACAATTGGGACTTCAATGACCATGCGTTATGAAGTTCAAGATGGTGATTGGGCTGTGAGTGCTATTCCTGGATTGGAATATCAAATAGCGGGTAATTTATCGGGTTTTTCTGAGCTGGTTTATCGCAAAGCAGAGAGTACCGATCAGGAAGTGTCATTAGCATCAGGTTTGACGTATGCCGTTTCAGATCGTATGCAGTTGGATGCGAGCGTTGGTCTAGAACTCACTGGCGGTCATAAAAATTATCAGTCAGGTTTAGGTGTATCTTACCTGTTCTAAAAGAACCCTAAATTTTAAAACGTATAAATACAGACTGAGGATGAATTCAGCTGAATGAAACAATGGACTTATGTTGCGGCAGCGGCTGTGCTGTCGTTCAGTATGGGCGTCTCTGCTCAGGATGCATTACTTTCAGCTGAAGATGCTTTTCCTTTCTCGGTCGTCTCTGAGCGTGCAGACCAGGCGGAGCTGAGTTGGGATATTCCAGCGCATTATTATCTGTATCAGCACAAAATAGAGGTGAAGCAGGGCAATCAAGTTTTAGCTTTGGATTTGCCTGCTGCTGAGGATTTAAAAGACGATAACTATGGTCATACGCAGGTGTATTACCAACAGTTGAGTTTTAAAATTCCGACTCAAAAACTGCAGACCTATCAAGTCAGTTGGCAAGGCTGTGCCAAGGATCGGGTGTGTTATCCACCACAGAGCATCAGCTTTGAAACGGATGCTTCTGGCTTGGTCACACAGCAAAATCTTGCCAGTCCAAATAAACGCTTACTCGACTTTGTAGCAGAAAATACTGCCGAACAGCCTATGGCGAATCGTTTAGATCAGCAGCGGGCAGAGAATGCTGCATTGGCTTCTGAACGCTATACCGCAAGTGACCAAATGTGGTCTGAAAAATTAGCACAAAGCTCTATATTTTATGGACTTTTACTGTTTTTTGGACTGGGTTTTTTGCTGGCTTTTACCCCATGTTCATTGCCAATGCTGCCGATTTTAACCTCACTGATTGTCCGCGACAGCCGAGGTTTAAAAGCATGGATGATTGCACTGACTTTTGTCACCAGTATGGCGATGGTGTATGCCATTCTCGGCTTGGTGGCATCGTCTGCAGGTTTGAATTTCCAGCGTTGGTTGCAACAACCCTCGACTTTAATTGCCTTTAGCGTGCTCTTTGTAGTTTTTGCCCTGAATTTATTTGGTTTATTTGAACTGAAATTGCCACGCAGTTGGGTCAATCGCTTAGACCAAGCGCAGTCGATGCAAAAGGGCGGTAGTCTCGTTGGCGCTGGAGTCATGGGGATGATTTCAGCATTGCTAGTCGGTCCTTGTATGACAGCACCGTTGGCAGGCGCATTATTATTCATTTCCCAAACCCAAAGTCAGTGGCAAGGTGCGTTATTGTTATTCACCCTCGGCTTTGGCATGGGGACCCCACTATTGTTGGCCAGTGTCCTTGGCTCACGGGTATTGCCTAAAGCGGGATTGTGGATGAATCAAATCAAGGTGCTTTTTGCTTTCATCATGTTGGCATTGGCTTTGTATTTTATTCGACCATTGATCAATGAAGCTTGGTTACAGTGGTTATCCCTTGCTCTGGGGCTGGTGTTTAGCGCTTATGTGCTTTGGCGCATTTTATGGCGCAGTACTCAGCTCAAATGGTTATATATCTTGGTGTTCTGTGCAGCTGTACCTTATATTGTGTACAGTCAATATCAACACAGCCAACGTTTTTTAGTCGAAGAAAATCAACAACAAAGTGCTTGGCATGTGGCACATACAGCGGAAGAGTTTCAACGTTTATTAAGTGAAATTCCCCAAGGTCAATCCGCGATTATTGATGTCTATGCTGATTGGTGTGTGGCCTGTCAGCCGATTGAACATAAAGTTTTAAAATCGGCTGCGGTACAACAGGCTTTGGCACCGTATTACTTAATTAAGTTAGATTTGAGTCAGTATGATGCAACCCATCAAGTACTGCTCAATCAATGGGATATTTTAGGGCCACCGACCTATTTATTTTTAGATACAGCGCATCAAGAGATACGTGGACTGCGTTTGACGGGTGCTTTTAGTGAGGAAGAATTGCTAGCGCAATTGGAAAAATTTAAATCGCGTGGAGAATAAAAATGATGCAATTATATATTGCCAATAAAAACTATTCGACGTGGTCTATGCGACCGTGGTTGGTGTTACACGCGTTTAATTTATCCTTTCAAGAGATCTTGATTCCTTTTTCTGAAGAAGCAGATGGCGGAGCATTCAAGCAGCAAATGTTAGCCCTACATGCCAATGGTAAAGTGCCCCTACTGCAACATGACGGTGTGATGATTTGGGACTCATTGGCAATTTGTGAATATTTGGCAGAGCAGTTTCAAGATCTTCCACTGTGGCCTAAAGATCCCGCGCAACGGGCATGGGCACGTAGTATTTGCGCGGAAATGCACAGTAGTTTTATGCAATTGCGTAGCTTATGTAGTATGAATCTGTAGGCGGATTATGGTCGTCATGGTCAGAGATTATGGTCTGAACATGCCGAATTGCGTGCTGAAGTGACTCGAATCGAGCAGATTTGGTCGAGTCGTCCTGCGGTGGATGGCTTTCTATGCGGTGAATTTAGTATTGCCGATGCATTTTTTGCACCCGTGGTGACACGTTTACAGACCTTCCAGCTACCTGTGAGTGACAACACACAGCGTTATATGCAAAAGATTTTGCAGCAACCTTCTGTGGTGGCATGGATCACGGCTGCTCAACTGGAACAGCCAGTCCGTCGTATGGAACAGTATCCACGTTAAAAGCTTAATGCCGCATCTGAGCTATATAAAAGGTTTTAAACCAAATGGCTAAAGCTTTGTTGTTCGGTGTAGGCCATGACCATGTTACGACCACCAGCTTTAGCTGCATATAGCGCCTGATCAGCATGGGTCAGCAATTGTTGCGGTACCAATTCAGGCGTAGAAATTGCAATGCCAAAACTAGCTGTCACATGAATTGTCTGACCGTCATGCCCCCAAATTTCAAGCTGTTCAATGGCTTTTCGACAGCGCTCTGCAATGAAAATCGCTTGTTCTAAGTTAGAATTTTTTAACACCAAAATAAACTCTTCCCCGCCAAAACGCCCAACTACATCACTACCGCGTAAATGTTGGTTTAATACTTGGCTGACGAGAATCAAGGTTTCATCGCCTTTATCGTGTCCGTATTCATCATTGATGCGTTTAAAATGGTCTAAGTCCAACAAGACCAGTGCATATGTATCTGTTTTAGCACTATCGAGCTGTTCCAAACACTGATTGATACTGCGTCGATTAAATAAATTGGTCAGTGGGTCGACTTGACTGAGTTTTTGAATCAAATGCTCACGGTGACGCCATTGGCTCAGTAAGATTTCAAATAAAGCCAGACAGGTTAATAAAATAGGAACAATGAAAAAGATCATTGAGAAGAGCCAAAAACTATTTTGATAGCCATAGGCATGAGGTTGAAAAATCGGGGCATAGGGAATAATGCCGCGAATACTTAAATACATGCAAATAGATAAAAAAATCGTGGCTGGAATCAGCATGCTATAGACGATTTTTCGTGTAAATAGCACTAATCCAACGGTCACTAGGCTCACATAGGAGATCATGGTGGCTGGGCTCATGACACCAATTAAATAACCATCACGACATAAAGAAATGACGAATAAGCCGACCGAAAGATAAGGTAAAACAAGCTGAATTTTTGGGTTTTCTTTTCCAGCATAGCAAGGCCAAATCAATAGCACCATTAAGCTAAAAAAGACGATGTTGGTCCACAATTGAGAATGGATTAGATCAAGGTTAACCCACTGCCAAAGTTCAGGTGTAAAAGAAATATATAATTTCCAAATAATCCAAAGCAGATGAATGGCTGAGCCAAGCATCAGCATGAGCATACACTTTTTCAGGATGCTCCAATTCATGACCACTTCATCTTCCAGTAAATACTGGGCGATTCTATTGCGAAGGATCATGTCACGTATGCTTGATTTCACCGTCATCCTGTGTCTTTGCCCTGTTCGAGTTATCAGTTTTTTTCTTAAAGTTTATATAGATATCATTTTATAGGCTTACATTAGCATGAAAATTTACACTTGATAACGGTCAAGAACCGCTCAGTAATTTTAAATTTTTTACGAGTTCAAAAAGATTGTTCTAAAAATAAAACATAGTGTCATAAGGATCGGGATTATTCTATTTATGAAAAGTGATTACACTAGGCTCAAGTTAATAACAACAGCTTTAGGTTTTAGTCATGAAAATTTTGCATATTGATTCAAGCATCATGGGCGACGCTTCAGTTTCGCGTCAACTTAGCGCTGAAATTGTACAACAGCTACAGCAAAAACATGGGGATGCTGCGCAGGTTCAGCATCTCGATTTAGCTGTACAGCAGATTCCACATCTCAGCAGTGAAATTTTGATGGGTCAGAATGCAGAACAATCGGCTTTAGGCGAGCAACTGTTACAACAGTATTTGGATGCCGATGTGGTTGTGGTTGGTGCTGCTATGTATAACTTCGGTTTGCCATCAACTTTGAAAGCATGGATAGACCGTATCAGTGTTGCAGGTCGTACCTTTAAATATACAGAACAAGGTCCAGTGGGTTTGGCAGGTGACAAAAAAGTCTATATTGCCAGCAGTCGTGGCGGTGTGTATGGCGATAACAGCCCTGTAGATTATCAAGAAGGTTTATTAAAAGCCGTGTTTAATTTTACAGGTGTCAGTGATATTGATGTGATTCGTGCCGAAGGTGTCAATATGGGACCAGATATGAAAGCACAGGCAATGGCGACAGCTCAGGCTCAAATTCAAGCCATTTAACAGATTGACATTTCCCTCTTAGGTCAGCATCTGCTGACCTTTTTTTATGGTGACTTTGATCCATTTCAGGGATTATTTTTCAGCGATTAATCCTGATCCAGTCGATGTGCAAAATCGGCTAAATCACTTAGCGCACGCTGTCCTTCTTCAAACCATGGGCTAAACATTTGGAAGTTATGCCACATGCCAGTGTATAACTTGAATTCGACATCTAGGCCGGCTTCTTCTGCTTTGACTTTAAAGCGCTGCGCATCATCCAATAAAATTTCTTTAGAACCCACTTGAATATGAATCGGAGGCAGTCCTTTGAGTTCGGCAAAAAAAGGCGAGACCAATGGATCAGCTCGATCGACCGAGCGGGGTACATAATAATCAATGCCTGTTTCGAGAGCTTCTATGCTTAACAGCGCATCGTGCTTACGGTTATAACGCAAAGACTCACTACTCAGCGTCAAGTCTAAAAACGGTGACATCAACACCAAACCACTGACTTGTGGAAGTTGTTCCTGTTGAATTTTAAGGGCTAAGGCGAGCGCCAAGTTTGCACCACAAGAGTCGCCTGACAAAATAATATCTTTGGCTTGAACCCCTTGATCTAATAACACCGCATACACATCAAAAAGGGCATCGAGTGCTTCAGGAAACTGCGCTTCTGGGGATAAAGGATAATCCAAATGTAACACTTGCATTTGCGTGCGTGCGGCAACTTGGGTCAGAAACGCCCGATGCGTGTTCATCGAACCCAAGAAAAATGCGCCCCCATGAATATGAAAAATGAGTTGGGTCGATGCCTGTTGCGGCTTGATTTCTTCGGCTTTTAAGCCAGCTAAGCGAATTGGACGAATTTGTACATCCGGGTTTTGGGGAAATGCACGACACATTTGTTCCAAAGCAAAACGTAAAGTATTGGGTGGTAAATTAAACTGGCTCGGCCCACGAATTGTGGTTTTTAAAATGCTTTCTGTAATCAGTTGTTTCGTCAGTGGCGATATCTTCATTGTCTTTCCATCTTTTTCTATTTTTGGAATCGTGTGAGCATATTTACCAACACAAATTACAAGGTTACACTAAACGGTCACATACAAAAATTGATAAATTGTTGTGACTTTTGGATACTAATGTCGTCTATATCAGACCAGGGAAATAAACAAAAATGAAAAAAATTGCACTAGCATTAGGATTGATGAGTTTAGCCGCATTTGCAAATGCTGCAGATCCGCTAAATGGTACAACTTGGAAAACCATTGATGATAAAACCAAGCAACCAAAAGCGATTGTAAAATTCACCGAGCAAAAAAATGGTACGCTTTCTGCGAGCATTCAGTCAGTTTTGACACCAGGTGAAGAGAACGCTTGTAAAAAATGTGAAGGCCCATATCACAATAAATCATTAAAAGGCTTACGTATTGTGACAGGTCTTAAAAATGTAGGTGGTACAAGCTATGAAGATGGTTCAATTTTGGATCCTCAATCAGGTAAAACTTACAAGTTAAAAGGTCAATTGGCTGATGGTGGCAAAAAACTAGAGCTTCGCGGCTTTATTGGCGTTGCTGCTTTAGGTCGTAATCAAACATGGATTCGTGCCAACTAATTTGACATGATTCAAACAAAAAAAGCCTGACAATGTCAGGCTTTTTTATAGCCTATTTTCAGCCACAATTGAACTAGAGCCGTGCATGAGTGTGATAAAAAATTTATTTCAATGCACGGTAAGCGCTTTCATCAAAGCCAACCAATAAATCACTACCTGTATCGAGTACAGGACGTTTAATCATGCTGCTATGCGCTGTTAAACACTGAATCAAATTTTCTTCACTGGCTAAGGCTGTCTGTTGCTCTTCTTCACTGAGTTTTTTCCATGTGGTGCCTTTTTTGTTGAGAATCACATCAGCGCCTTTGGCATTAAGCCATTTTTTTACGGTTTTAGCATCAATCGCTTGTTTTTTATAGTCATGAAATTCGTAGCTTAGGCCTAATTCGTTGAGCAAGTCGAAAGCTTTTTTCATGGTATTACAGTTTTTGATGCCATAAATTTTAAGCATGAACATGTGTCCTCAATTATTCAAACAATAAGATAAAAATACACTTCAGCATTATCCTACAGGCTAATTCATCAATGCTCAAAGCTCGATCTTGATGTGGATTGAGAAATAAATGTTTTGCTGCAAAAGTCGCATGTAATAAATATTGGGTATTGTCATCAAAACGACATTTTGGTCTTTTAGAATAGCCTACAGAACAAAACGATGCTCAGAAAAGAAAGCGATGCAATAACAAGAAAATTCAGCTTAAGGTTGCACAGTCAAAAGTAGAAAGAAAGCGAGAATAAGAAAATGCTGTGCAGATCGAATTTTTAGCTGTTTTATTTGGGGGGATGTTTGAGTCTAGAGATGTGGGGGCTAGATAAGAGAAAACCCGCATTTAATCATCCTGATCATGCGGGTCTCAATCCAACGTCCATTGTCACATCCTTGAAAACAAGCTAAATCATTTAGTTTGTTTTTATACTTCCTTCGGCGTCCAATCCTTTTATGTCATCCTGACATGTCCCTTTGCCGTGCGACCATAATGCTATGTTCAAGTTATGAGATAAATCCACAAATTCGTCATGTAATGTGAGAAATAAGCTCTAATTGAGTAAACAATTGTTTACTCAATTAATTGTTGGAAGCTTAAATTTTATAATCAATAATCACAGGGGCGTGGTCGCTAAACCATTCATCTTTAAATATCCAAGCATTGACTGTACGTTCTTTCCAGTCTGGTGAACATGCATGGTAGTCGATACGCCAACCCACATTTTTGGCACGCGCTTGTCCTCGGTTAGACCACCAAGAGTAAAGCTCGGCTTCTTTACGTACCTCACGGAAGGTGTCGACATAGCCAAGCTCATCATAAATATGATCGAGCCATGCACGTTCATGTGGTAAGCAGCCTGAAGCCTTTTGGTTCCCAGACCAATTTTTAATATCAATACGTTTGTGTACGATGTTGTAGTCACCGCAAACAATCACTGACTTATTTTCAGCACGCCATTGCTTCAAAATTTGTTGATATTCGCCTAAAAATAGGTCTTTGCGCGCCTGAGCTTCTTCACCCGATGAACCAGAAGGCAGGTAGAGCGAGCAAATATGTGCAGTTTGTCCAAGTCCTAAATCGAACTCAGCAGAAATAAAGCGGCCTTGAGTGTCTGCCAATTCAAAACCTAAACCATCTGTCACTGAAACAAAAGGTAGGCGGCTATAAATCGCAGTACCGGCATAGCCTGGGCGTTCTGCAGGGAAAAGATGTGTAAACCAACCTTCGGGTTTAAATTTATCGGTCCATTGTTCATGGGTAATGCGGCTTTCTTGCATGCAGATGACATCGGCATCTGAAGTTGCCATCCAGTCAAAAATACCTTTTTTTTCAGCGGAACGCAGACCATTCACATTAATTGAAACGACACGTAAAATTTTTTGATCACTTGGATAGCTACTCTTTGGTATCATGCTCAGGTTTAACCTCAAACTTAAAAAAATGGAGCACCTCATGACAGCGCAAGCGGCATTTAATCCACAAGCTTTTATCGAACTCGCATTATCACGTGGTGTGCTTAAATTTGGTGAGTTTACTTTAAAATCGGGTCGTGTGAGTCCTTATTTTTTTAATGCAGGTCTACTAAACGATGGCGAAGCCTTATCATTATTGGCTTCTGGCTATGCAGCTAAATTAACACAATGCGATAATGTGGAAGTGGTCTTTGGCCCAGCTTATAAAGGTATTCCATTTGTAGCAGCAACGGCTGTCGCACTGTCACAGAACCATGGTGTGAGCGTACCTTGGGGCTTTAACCGTAAAGAAGCGAAAGACCATGGGGAAGGCGGTGTATTGGTTGGTGCGTCTGTTGAAGGTAAAAAAGTCTGGATTATTGATGATGTGATCACTGCGGGCACAGCGATTCGTGAAGTAGTGACTATTTTGAAAAATGCTGGCGCGCAAATTGCGGGCGTATTGGTTGCACTAGACCGTCAAGAAAAAGGACAAGGTGATTTGTCTGCGATTCAAGAAGTACAAAAAGAGTTAGAAATTCCTGTACATGCTTTAATCACTATGAAAGATTTAATGACTTTCTTAGATGCAAAAGGCGAAACTGAAGCCTTGGCGAAAATGGAAGCGTACCGTGTTAAATACGGCATCTAATTTTTCGGGATTTCAAAAGGCAGCTGAAGCTGCCTTTTTTACGTCTTTAAATGATGATTGTTGCATCTAACTAATAAAAAACGTGAAATATTGCTTAAAAAGTAGGCGTTAAACGTGAAGAATCAATAAAAAGCCGTCTCAGTGCGCTATTTACTGAAACGGCTTTAGTTAAAGTATTGATGCTTATAGAAAATTTAAAGAATTTCGTATAACGTGTATTATGTTAATTTTAGGAAAGCTCACTAATCATCAAATTAAAAATATAAGAGAGACTTATGGACTCATATCTTAATTCAGGGGCTGGTTTTCCTGCTGGAACACGTATAAATACAGACAAAGGTTTAATCGCCATTCAGAACATTAAAGTCGGAGATTTAGTACTGTCAAAGCCAAAAAATGGTGACGGAGAGTTATGCTATAAACCTGTTATAAGAATATCTACTTGTGAGAATAGTGAGATTTGGGAGCTAACCTATTTCCAAATTAAAGCAAATACAGATTTATCAAAATTAAATAAAAGCAAATTATTGCAACTTTCTCGCAAAGGAAAAATGGTCAGTAATATGCTGAGGTCTAATCAGATATTCTGGGTTAAGAATATTGGATGGACGCGCTTGGATGAGTTGAAGAACGGTCAAGCTATAGAAACATCTGATCAAGAAATCATTGGTCTTGTTTTTATGGTGAATCCATTACGAAAAACAAGTATGGAAAATGTGGCTGGAAGTTACCATCCTAGCAATATATTTAATGCGGATAAAAAAGGTTTTGATATTGAAAATGTTGAATATTTTACTTTTATCAAATATGGCTTAGAAGGACCTATCGAATGTATAGGTGATGATAATGTACCTAGTCCAATATGTGTTAATGGTGAAAGTGTTCACGTTCTCTCAGAGGCATTCCGATTAAAAACTTACAGCTTTGACGTTGAGGATGATTATACTTGCTTTATTACGAAGCTAGGATTGTGGGTTAATAATACTGCCTATAAATAATATAAGAAATAAATTACTAATTTTCTTATTTAACATAATGGCGATTATACGAAATTTCGTTATTCCTAGCAGGTAAAACAATCATATGCCTTATCAGAACTTAAATATTATGTATGACTTCGGACCAATCGACGTAAAGGTCATAGAAATTTTTGAGCAAGATAATAAAATTAATTTTCCTTTAAGTTATAAAAAGCTGATTGCTTCCCACAATGGGGTGCAATTTATTGAGAATAGCTTTGAATATTCTGATTCTAACAATGAAGTTGGAGAATCTAGCATAGCCTTTTGTTGTTTTGGACAAGGGGTAGGAGGTGATCATATTGAAAACTGTCAAGATCAGGATATATATGGCCATGATAAGATAGTCGTCTTTGGACTAAATGGTTGTGGTGACTATATCGGATTTGACTACAGATCTGACGTTAATAATCCGAAAGTAGTTCTTATGTACCATGATCAATATATCAAGGATCAACATGGACAGCCTAAATTAGAATTGATAGAAGTATGTGATAGTTTTGATAATTTTTTGAACTTACTAAGATAGCTTAAATTATTAGCCTGAGACTATATTTAACATAAAATCTCTTATACGAAACTCTCTTCATCACACTTCTTACATTCCAACATCACCCCTAACTTTTCATTCCGTCCTTGCTCCGTCAAAACCCAAGGGCGGTTTTGCCATGGAGGATCATGTCGGACATGCTGTGTATGACCACAAGCTAAAATGGCATACCAATGATTTTCATCATCCAAGGCAAAATCAACAATGGCTTGTTGCATATCAAACACCTATCTAAATTAAAATGATGCTGAAAAAGGGAAGAGAGTTCATCTTGAACAATTACAAAGGTTTGAATATCAAATTGCTAAATAAACTGTGAAATTTGGTTTATTTCTGCCGCACGCTTAGGCCGCGACAATTCTATTTTTCCCGCCATGTTTGGCTTTATACAGCGCTAGATCAGCGCGCTTAATGGTATCTTCATAGGTGCAATCTTCAGGCATGATGGTTGTCACTCCTATGCTCACGGTGACATGCGCGTTATCTATTGAAAACCGACTTAATTCTTTTCTGGAATGTTCATGAATCCGTTTGGCAAACTGGATGGCCTGCTCGCAGCCCGTATTGGGCAAGGCGACCACAAACTCATCTCCACCTAAGCGGCAGGCGCAATCAGTCTTGCGCAGTGTTAAACGAAGAATATCTGCGACTGCTCGGATTGCCTCATCACCGACATGATGGCCTTTACTGTCGTTGATTTTTTTGAGGTTATCAAGATCGAACATCAAGATCGAGGTCTGTATGGAATGCCGTAGGTATGACTCATAATGTAATGCTAAATCATGCTCTAATTTTCTTCGGTTGAAAAGACCAGTTAACTGATCTGTATGGCTGAGTTCCTTCAGCTTGATTTCCTAGTCGTGACGCGCTGAAATATTACTTGCGACCCAAAGTACAACGTCTTCTTCATCTACCGAAAAACTGAGAGCTTGGATGCGCACCTCAAACCAAATGGGCTCTTCAGGACCTTAGTCGGGCAGACCTTTTACATCCCTATTGCTCAGCTCATACTCTTCGATGAGTAGATTTCCTGATGCTAGAGCTTGGTCGATCAGTTGCATAAACAAGTTGGCTTTATCTGGCTTGATCACATCTGAAATATAGGTACCAACAAGACCGGAACCATCGTGATAATAACGATTATCGCGCCCGCCAAAAACTGCAACGTATTTTCCACTACGTGATATGACAAATGCAGGGTCTGGTAAAGCATCAAGAATGATAGCCATCTGCTCAATGTTGATCCTCAATGAATTCTATTTTTTTATTTACAATAATTAACACAATATCTAAAAAAAATAAAAAAATCACGTATTTTTTAACCAAAAATAGGGCTAAGTATATTTGGAAGTAATTAAACAGGTAGCAATGCTTTGGTATTTATTTACGCAGACCTATCACATGATGTGATTAAAGCTTATTTCCATTATTGAGATAAGGCCGATGATAGAAATGTTTTGAATTATCGCCTGCATCACACGAATCCATACATACACATGCAAAATCAGAATAAACAAAAGAAAAATCTCGGCTATACTCGTTCATAAATTGATAATGAACAGAGCACTGAATAATGCGTGTACTTGTTGTGATGGATCCCATCGAAAATGTAAACCTAAAAAAAGATACCTCAATGGCGATGCTATGGGCAGCAGCACGTCGTGGACATGAGCTAGGCTATGCATTACAGCAAGATTTATATATCGATCAAGGCAAAGCCTTTGGTTTGATTTCTCCGCTAAAAGTTTTTGAAGACTACAACCACTATTACGAACTCGGCGAAAAACAAAAAGAATCAATTGCTGCTTATGACGTGGTTTTGATGCGTAAAGATCCGCCGTTTGACATGAACTTTGTCTACACCACCTATATTTTGGAACAGGCTGAACGCGAAGGCGCATGGATTATTAACAAACCGCAAAGCCTACGTGACTGCAATGAAAAATTGTTTGCGACGCAATTTCCTGAACTTCAAGTACCGACCTTGGTGACTTCACAACAAAGTCTGATTCGTGAATTTTTACAAGAACATGGCGATGTGATTGTGAAGCCATTAGACGGCATGGGCGGTATGGGCATTTTCCGTTTATACCAAGATGGCGTTAATATTGGTTCAACCATTGAAATCCTGACCAATAACGGCACACAGCCGATTATGGCGCAGCGTTACATCCCAGAAATTGTGGATGGCGACAAGCGCATCTTGATGATCAATGGCGAACCCGTACCGTATTGTTTGGCGCGTATTCCGCAAAATGGCGAAGTGCGTGGCAACTTGGCGGCAGGTGGTTTGGGCGAGGCGCGTCCATTGACCGAAAATGATAAAGCCATTGCAGCCAAAGTTGGGCCATTCCTTCGTGAAAAAGGGTTAGTGTTTGTTGGTCTGGATGTGATTGGTAATTACGTGACTGAAATTAATGTCACCAGTCCAACCTGCGTACGTGAAATTGATGCGCAATTTGGCACCTCGATTGCCGATGATCTATTCGATGTCCTTGAGGCAGGTTTAAAAGCTTAATTTTGCACTAGATTTAAAAGAGTCCTCCACGGGCTCTTTTTTTGTCCTGCCCTCAGGGGAGGGGAGCTTAAAAAGCAAAAAAAATGTAAGTGAATGCAATTAAAGTGAAAAATTGTCTGATTTTTTTTCAATTCTCATAGATTAATAATAAAACTAGTTTAAACTTTTAAAATAGTAGAAAAAAACAATCATACGCCTGTTGAAAAAAAGTAAATTACCTTTCACGGTCATGCGTTTGTGATTACAATTGTTTGCTTAAAATCGAATATCATTAGCCTCTTTTTAGAATTGAAGAATTAGACAGTGACCGAAGTAACGCAAGTAAAGCCGAAACATGTCATGATGATGGCTGCCGGAACCGGTGGTCACGTCTTTCCAGCGCTCGCTGTTGCCAAAGAGTTGCAACAACAAGGCTGTGAAGTTTCTTGGCTCGCAACGCCAACAGGCATGGAAAATCGCCTGCTTAAAAATCATAATATTCCAATTTATCAAATTGATATCCAAGGCGTGCGCGGCAATGGAGTCGTGCGTAAGCTGATGGCACCGTTTAAAATTCTCAAAGCTACATTGAGTGCCATGCGTTATATGAAACAACTCAAAGTTGATGCAGTTGCAGGCTTTGGGGGTTATGTGGCTGGGCCAGGTGGCTTGGCGGCTCGTGCATTGGGCATACCAGTCATTATCCATGAACAAAATGCTGTAGCAGGTTTTACCAATACGCAGTTGTCACGTGTGGCTAAAATTGTCTGTCAGGCATTTCCAAATACCTTTCCTGCACAAGATAAAATCGTAACCACAGGTAATCCTGTACGTAAGGAAATTACAGAAATTTTAAATCCGTCATGGCGTTACCAAGAGCGTGAAAAAGCTGGGTTGCCATTACGGGTTTTAATTGTAGGGGGCTCACTGGGCGCACGTGCCTTAAATGAATGTGTGCCGGCTGCTTTGCAGCAATTAGAACAGCCCCTGAGTGTATATCATCAGTGTGGTCAAAATAATGCTGAAAGCACATTGGCTCGTTATGCAAACGCACCTGAACATATACAAGTTGACGTTCAGCCGTTTATTGAAGATATGGCAGCAGCCTATTCTGCAGCGGATTTGATTATCTGCCGTGCTGGTGCACTAACCGTCACTGAAATTGCGACAGCGGGTGTAGCAGCCGTCTTTGTTCCTCTGCCAAGTGCAGTGGATGACCATCAAACTGCAAATGCAGGGTTCTTGGCCAATATCAATGCTGCAAAAATTTGCCCACAAGCGGACATGACCGCAGAAAGTTTAACAGCGTTGTTGAAGCCGCTGATGAATCGCCAACGACTTATGGAAATGGCGGTTAAGGCTCGACAACAGGCACAACCCGATGCGACACAGCACGTGGTTGGTTTAATTCAAGATTTGTAAAATTCGAGTAATCTATGTCTCCATCAACGCCTGCCGATCAAGCGAAAAAGCTCATTAAAGTGCCAGAAATGCGCCGTATTAAACACATCCATTTTATTGGGATTGGTGGTGCGGGCATGTGCGGTATTGCCGAAGTATTGAAAAACCAAGGCTATAAAGTTTCAGGTTCAGATATTAAAGCGTCGAAAACCACGGCTCAGCTTGAAGAAAACGGCATTCAAGTTTTCATCGGTCATGCTGCTGAAAATATTCAAGGCGCCAATGTAATCGTGGTATCAACAGCTATTGATTCTGAAAACCCGGAAGTGAAAGCGGCGATTGAAACTCGTACACCTGTCGTGCGTCGTGCAGAAATGTTGGGTGAATTAATGCGTTACCGTCATGGTATTGCCGTTGCGGGGACGCATGGCAAAACTACGACAACCAGTCTTGTGACCTGCATGTTGGCAGAAGAAAATCTAGACCCAACTTATGTCATTGGTGGTTTGTTAAATCGTACTGGTGTGAATGCTGCATTGGGTGCAAGCCGTTATATCGTGGCTGAAGCGGACGAATCAGATGCGTCATTCCTGCATTTACAGCCGATGGCAACGATTGTCACCAATATCGACGCTGACCATATGGATACCTATGGCGGTAGCTTTGATGTATTGAAAGATACCTTTGTGCAATTTTTACAGCGTCTTCCATTTTACGGTTTAGCCGTGATGTGTGGTGATGATGCCAACATCCGTGAAATTATGCCGCGTATTGGTCGTCCTGTCGTGACGTATGGTTTCAATGAAGACAATGACATTCGTGCTGTTGATGTGGCTCAAGAAGGCATGCAATCACACTTTACAGTTTTGCGTAAAGACCGTGAGCCGTTACGTTTAACCATTAACTTGCCGGGTCTTCATAATATCTTAAATGCCTTGGCAGCGATTGGTATTGCAACGGATGAAGGTGTTTCTGATGCTGCGATTGCGCGTGCCTTAGAAAGCTTCAGTGGTGTAGGTCGTCGTTTCCAAGTACAAGGCGAATTTGAAGTTGAAGATGGCTTGGTGAAATTGGTCGATGACTATGGTCACCATCCAAAAGAAGTCGAAGCGACCATTAAAGCGGCACGTGCAAGTCATCCAGATCGTCGTTTAGTGATGATGTTCCAACCGCACCGTTTTAGCCGTACGCGTGACTGTTTTGATGACTTCGTCGATGTCTTGTCACAAGTCGATCAACTGTTGTTATTAGAAGTTTATCCTGCGGGTGAAAAACCAATTGTGGGTGCAGATAGTCGTGCATTGGCTCGAAGCATTCGTCTACGTGGTGAAGTTGAACCGATTCTCATCGATCCAGTAGAAGGCAACTTACAAGCAGTAATGAAAAAAGTGTTACAAGCAAATGACTTGTTATTAACACAGGGCGCAGGTAATGTTGGAGCAATCTCAATCGAACTTGCTCAAAACAATCTCTATGTAAAATGATCACCGCTTGGTGATCCAAAGTTTGTTTAGACCGTAGATAAAAGTTTAAGGATATAAACGTGTCAAATGCTTCAAAATTCGGCAAAGTTGCCGTGTTATTAGGTGGGAAATCTGCCGAACGTGAGGTTTCTCTCGATAGTGGTAAAGCTGTACTTGAAGCATTGGTGCGTTCGGGTGTAAATGCCGAAGCATTCGATCCGCAGCAACGCAGTGTGACTGAGTTGGTGGCTTATGACCGTGCATTTATCGTACTTCATGGCCGTGGTGGTGAAGATGGTCAAATTCAGGGTACTTTGGAATGGTTAAACATTCCGTACACTGGAACGGGCGTTCAAGGCTCGGCGATTGGTATGGATAAAGTCAAAACTAAACAAGTTTGGCAAGGTTCAGAACTACCGACAGCACCTTATCGTATTATCAGCAAAGACTCAGATTTACAAGAAATTGTAGATTCAATTGGTTTGCCATTTATCATCAAGCCCGTGCATGAAGGCTCAAGCATTGGTATGAGCAAAGTTGAAAAAATTGAAGACTTTGCAACAGCAATTGCAAAAGCGACCCAGCATGATGCAGTCGTGATGGCTGAAAAATGGATTACCGGACGTGAATTTACCATTGTGATTTTAAATGGTCAGGCTTTACCGGTGATTCGTTTAGAACCGCCTGCAGATGTGGCTTTTTACGATTATGAAGCGAAATATAACCGTAACGATGTGCAATATGGTATTCCATGTGGCTTGACTGAAGATGAAGAAAAGCGTCTACAAGCTTTATCTTTACGCGCTTTCCAAGCGGTAGGTGCGAGTGGTTGGGGCCGTATTGACGCGATGCAAGATGCAGAAGGAAACTTCTGGTTACTTGAGGTAAATACCGTGCCGGGTATGACCAGTCATTCTCTAGTGCCTAAAGCTGCTAATGCTATAGGCTATAGTTTTGATGATCTTTGTGTTGCAATTTTGGAACAAACCCTAACAGGTGCGGCACACTAAATTATGGCTCAACTTCCTGCGTCAATGCGCCGTAAACGTGCAGCAACGACATCGATACATGACAAACCACCGACACGTAAGGAAAAGCTTACCAATGTGGGTGGATGGCTGTTGTTGTTTATTGCATGTGTGGTCTTGATTGCTGGGATTTGGGGGCTATATAAAGTCATGACGGATGCACGTGTGGCTGAACTTGATGTGGTGGGTGTGCGGAGCGCCCAAGAAAAACAACAAGTCATATCATACGTTTCACCGATGATGACTGAAAACTATTTTACCTCTGATTTACGTGTCATTCGTGACCGTACTTTAGAAATCTCTTGGGTCGATCGCGTGGTGGTATCGCGTGCTTGGCCAAATGCAATTCGTGTACGGGTGATGCCGCGTCAAGCGATTGCACGTTGGGGAACTGGGCGATTGTTAAGCGACAGTGGTGATGTATTTGCCGAATTAACCCCGACCAATCATCAGAATTTACCGTTATTGCATGGGCCGACGAGTCAGTCCAAAATGATGATGCGTCGCTATAATGAAATTAATCAACTATTTATACCTGTTGGCATTCGTTTAAAAGAATTATATTTAACCGAACGAATGACTTGGTTTATGCAGTTTGATTCAGGCTTACGCGTAATTGTCGATCAGGATCAGACCATGAGTAAGTTGCAGCGTTTAAGTTATCTCGCACACAGTGACTTAAAACCTGTTTGGCCACGAATTTCTGCCATCGATTTGCGCTACCGAAATGGTTTAGCGATTCAATGGAAAAACTCTGTGCCAGCAAAGTCGGTAAATGGTCAGTTTGTTGTAACCAGTGATGACATAGGCATTGCGAATGCAGCGCCTGTAAAGCCATAATGATCGGCTTTATAAGTAGAGGCTTTAAGCCATAAATTAAACAAACATGTGAATGGTAGTAGTAAATAATGAATGAAGCTGTTCCCTCGGTTGTTGCGATTGACATTGGGACACACAAAGTTTCAGTTTTGATTGGTAAGGTACACGCGCCAGACAATATCCAAGTGGTAGGGATGGCGACCGCTCGTAACCGCGGCATGAATAAAGGGAAAATTGTCAGTCTCGATAAAGTTGTTACCGCAATTAAAAATGCAGTGCAGGAAGCGGAAGATATGGCGGAATGTCGTGTACATTCTGCGTGGATTTCCATTCCCAGTGCTGAACTAAAAAGTTTTTATGCCTCTGGTCGTACTCCAATTGAAAATAATGACCATGCGATTACCACCAATGAAGTGGTGCGTGCTTTAGAACTGGCCAAAGCCAGTCATTTAACATCTGACCATTATTTGGTGAGTGCTGTACCTTTAGGTTTTGAACTAGATGATGAACCTGAATGGGTGTTAAACCCGATTCGCATGTCAGCACGGAGTATGACAGGGCATTATCATTTGATGATGTTGCCCATCAGCACCATGCAGAATTTGGATCGTGCATTAAAAGGTGCCAATATTGGTGTTGAACGCATGGTCATTTCATCATTAGCAACTGCTGAAGCTAGTTTGCTTAAAGATGAAAAAGAATATGGTGTGTGCTTGGTTGATATTGGTGCTGGTACGACCAATATTGCGGTGTATTTAGATGGTCGCTTGGCGATGACACACACTTTGCAACGTGGCGGTGAGCATGTAACGCGTGATATTGCTGCTGTATTGCAAACCACAACAGAAGAAGCTGAACGTATTAAGCTGTTATATGGTTGTGTTGATCTGAAAGTGGTTAAACCTGAAAGTATGATTCAGTTCCAAGGTATTGATGGTCCACAAACCATTAGCCGTATTGAACTGACCGAAATCATTATTGCGCGCTATGAAGAAATCTTTAATCAAGTGCGTAATGAGTTGGTGGATCATGGTGCGATTCATGGTTTATACCATGGTGTTGTACTCACAGGTGATGCCTGCCAAATTGAAGGGATGGTGACATTTGCGCGTCGGATGTTAGGTGTTTCTGCACATTTAGGTAATCCACCTATGCAAGTGTATGCTGATGATCAACAGCAAGCCGCTTTACGTCGTTCACAATACGCGACTGCCGCAGGTCTGTTAATTTTCAGTCAAAGTGAAACACAAGATACGATCGTTGAGCCAGAAGATACGGAAAAACTTTCAGTATTGAATCGGGTAAAACGTGCATGGTCGGGCTTCAATGACACCTTGAAGTCGATCTTTTAAGTTGAAATATTTGGGAATATTGTTGGGAAGTTGTACGGATTATTGCTTGTACTTGACAAGCTGGAACTTGGACAGCATTCTAAAAAACAATTTTTATTAAGATCAAGGCAGTATACGGGCTGAAGTGTCTGCCAATTATGGATTAGGAATTTTTTAGGCATGGCCTCATTTGAATTTTTAGAAGATGATCAAAGCGACAGCAACGGTCAAGCCCGTTTCACAGTATTCGGTGTAGGTGGTGCTGGCGGTAACGCTGTGCAACACATGTTGGAATCAGATATCGAAGGTGTAAAATTTGTTTGTGCCAATACAGACAAACAGGCACTCGACCGCATGAATGCACAATTTAAAATCCAACTGGGTGAGCAAAGTACGCGTGGTTTGGGTGCAGGTGCAAATCCACAAGTGGGTCAAACTGCTGCTGAAGAAAGCCGTGAGTTGATTCGCCAACACCTTGAAGGTACGGACATGGTGTTTGTGACTGCAGGTATGGGTGGTGGTACAGGTACAGGTGCTGCGCCAGTTGTTGCTGAAATTGCCAAAGAAATGGGTATCTTAACTGTAGGTGTGGTGACGACTCCGTTTAACTTTGAAGGTAAACGTCGTCAGCAGTCTGCTGAGAAAGGTATTGAAGCACTTGAGCAACATGTTGATTCTCTGATTATTATTCCGAACCAACGTCTACTTAAAGTATTCCGCGATATTTCAATGAAAGATGCCTATAAAAAGGCAGACGATGTATTGTTAAATGCGGTGCGTAGTATCTTTGATCTTGTCGTGCGTCCGGGTCATATCAACCTTGACTTCGCCGATTTGAAAACTGCCATGAGTACACGTGGTTATGCAATGATGGGTGCAGGTTCTGGTCGTGGTGAAAACCGTGCGCGTCAAGCTGCTGAACAAGCGATCCGTAGTCCGTTGTTAGATAACGTGACCATCATGAATGCAAAAGGCATTTTGATTAATGTTACAGGTGGCGATGATGTAACCTTCGGTGAAATTGAAGAAATCACTGATGTGGTGAACCAAATTGTCGATCTTGATGAAGGTCAAGTGTTCTACGGTACGGTATTTGATCCAGATGCACGTGATGAAATTAGCGTAACGGTGATCGCAACGGGTTTAACTCGTAATTCTGCCGATTCTGCTGAGCCAGTGAAACGCCCTGTCGCACAAGCAACGCGTACAGTCGCTTCTGCACAAGTACCTGTAGATGAAGATGATGTGCCAGCGATTCAACGTCAGCACAATGAAGCAGTAGCTCCAGCTGCGGCAGCGGCGTCAGCATCCAATTCACGCCCTACGCCAATGAGTATTCAAGACTATTTGAAAAATCAGCAACGTAAATAACATAAATTCAATGACTTAAGTGTCTGTTGATTACAAAAGGTAGCTGATCAGCTACCTTTTTGTTTTTTATCAATGGCTAAATATGCTAACGTATAGCGGTTTTGTGAACTGATGATAGAAGACACATGTTGAAACAACGTACCCTGAAACGCATCGTGAAAGCGAGTGGCATCGGACTGCATAGTGGGCAAAAAGTGATGATTAACTTTGTGCCACATCATGCCGATGGGGGGATTGTGTTTCGTCGTATCGACTTAAATCCACCGATTGATATTCCAGCCGATGCTATGCTGATTCAAGAAGCATTCATGTGTTCTAACTTGGTGCAAGAAAATGCCAAGGTGGGCACAATTGAGCACATTATGAGTGCGATTGCTGGTTTAGGGATTGATAACCTGATCGTGGAAGTGTCGGCGTCTGAAGTGCCCATTATGGATGGGAGTGCCGGCCCGTTCATTTATTTGCTTATGCAAGGTGAACTACAAGAACAAAATGCACCTAAAAAATTCATAAAAATACGCAAACCTGTCGAAGCACTGATCGATGATAAACGTGCTGCCTTCCAACCGCATGACGGTTTCCAATTAAATTTTACGATTGATTTTGACCATCCTGCATTTAAGAAAGAATTTCAGTCGGCAACCATCGACTTTTCAACCGAAACATTTGTCTATGAAGTTAGTGAAGCGCGGACTTTTGGCTTTATGAAAGATTTGGATTACCTCAAAGCCAATAATTTGGCTTTAGGGGCAAGTCTCGAAAATGCCATTGGCGTAGATGATAATGGTGTGGTCAATGAAGAAGGTTTACGCTTCTCAGATGAGTTTGTTCGTCACAAAATATTAGATGCCGTGGGTGATTTATATTTGCTCGGTCATCAAATTATTGCGAAATATGATGCCTATAAGTCAGGTCATGCATTAAATAATCAGTTATTACGCAATGTCAAAAGTGATCCAGACAGCTATGAAATTGTAACATTTGATGACATTAAAGATTGCCCAATTAGTTATGTGAATGTGACATAAGTCATTGTCTTATAATAGTGATGTTATATTGTATCATTTGTAAGTGTTAAGTCTGTCACATTCTGAATATTCAAATTTATCTGTTACAACTCGGTGGTTACTTTTTATTGCTTGCCAAACGCAGCATTGCTTGGCTAAGCTTAGGGTCGCTCACAAAGTCAGCAGCATTACGGAGTAAATCCTGAGTTTCTGTACTGAGGGTTCTTGAAATTTTTTCAGGGGAATGGGGCGTTGGAGACGGAGTTCTCAGACGAACTTGAATCTTGTGTAAATCCTTGAATTCGTATATTTGTGATAACTGTGCAATATATTGCTTTTGTAAATAGGCCAACTGACTTATCAGTGCCTGATTTTCACCAGTTAATATAAGTACACCGTTTATATAACAAACGACTTGCCATTGATCCGGTTGGGGTAATAGCGGTTGGACAATTTTCGTAAGCTTCTGCCATGCAGCAACTTGCGTTGAGAGAAACGAAAAGTTTCCTGTTTTTATGTGTTTTCTTGTTGGTTGAAAGACGTTGACAGGTTCTGACATACATATTTCCTACATGTTTATGTCTTAATCTTATGCGCTCCTTTTGGCTGATATCAAGGACGAAATCACACAAGGAACAAAAGAGAACAGTTTATAGAGGTTTTTTATGCATTTACGACGTATTTTATTGGCGTTTTCATTGGCTGCTTCGGCCGCTTCAGTCGCTTTTGCAGATTTAGTTGAATTAAATCAAGCAGATTCATCATCAGATCGTATTGAACAGTTAACTCGCACTTTGTCTCAAGGGGCTTACTCTGAAAGCAATGATATTGATATTCCAGCAGAAACAAAGTTGAATGTTAAAATTCGTGAAAAATCAATTGAACTCAACAATGCGACAATCGCAAAAAAATATGGTTCAAGCAATTCCTCTAAAAACTATTCAGCAAGTTCAAATAATCCATATTCATGGTTAATTGCCCACCCACTTCCAGACATGAAGCGTGTAAGTTCAAACTATGGTGGTCGTACCATGGGGGGCCGTGCGGAGAATCATTCAGGTTTAGATCTTTCTGCGGCTAGTGGCACACCTATTTATGCAACGGGTCCAGGCATTGTAACAAAGTCAGGTTGGGGCACAGGTTATGGTCAATATGTTGAAATTAACCATGGTAATGGTTACCTGACACGTTATGCACATGCATCACGCTTAATTGCACGTGTAGGCGACCGTGTTGCTGCGGGTGAGCATATTGCTAACGTTGGTTGTACTGGTCGTTGTACTGGCCCACATTTACATTACGAAGTAGTGAAAGATGGTCAACGTAAAAATCCATCAACGTATTTAGCGATGTTACCATAAGCACATATAACATCTATATACGAAGCCATTGTCTGAACCTCTACAGACAATGGCTTTTTTATTTATCGCTAATAACTATAAAATTATCATTTTAAAAAATATTGTCTGTATGAAAAATGGCGAAAATTGACCCAAAAATGTAAATTTGTGTAATTATTAATCAATAAGTATTTAGTAAATAAATAACAGAGCTATTTCGTATTCATCTGTGGCGATAACTCAGCCTAGCCAAAATATGGTACTAATAGAGCCATATATTTAGCACATAGGATAGGTGAAGTATGGCGTTTTATGGCGATACAGATGCGCAAGAAACCCAAGAATGGCAGGACGCATTTGATTCAGTTTTACAGCACATGGGAACTGACCGCGCTGCATTTTTGCTTGAAAAACTCTATCAACAAGCGATTGCTAAGCACGTTCCCATTCAGCGACTAAATACTCCTTACTTAAATACCATTTCAGTTGAAGAACAACCGCCTATGCCAGGTGATTCGGATATGGAGCGCCGTATTCGTGCGCTGATCCGCTGGAATGCCTTAGCGATGGTACTGCGTGCCAATAAAACAGGTGATGACTTAGGTGGTCACTTGGCAAGTTTTGCATCATCTGCAACTTTATATGACGTGGGCTTTAACCACTTCTTCCGTGCCAATAGCGACAGCTTTGGCGGTGACATGATCTATTATCAAGGTCACTGTGCACCGGGTATCTATGCACGTTCGTTCTTAGAAGGTCGTTTGACTGAAGAACATTTAAATAATTTCCGTCGTGAAGTGGGGGGTAAAGGTTTGCCGTCATACCCACATCCGTACTTGATGCCAGATTATTGGCAGTTCCCAACCGTATCGATGGGTCTAGGCCCAATCATGTCGATCTATCAAGCACACATTCAAAAGTACTTGATGAACCGTGGCCTGATCAAAGAAGAAAACCGTAAAGTTTGGGCTTACCTCGGTGATGGTGAAATGGATGAACCTGAAAGTACAGGTGCCATTTCACTTGCAGGTCGTGAAAAGCTCGACAACCTAATTTGGGTCGTGAACTGTAACTTACAGCGTCTAGATGGCCCAGTTCGTGGTAACGGTAAAATTATTCAAGAACTTGAATCATTGTTCCGTGGTGCAGGCTGGCGCGTAATTAAAGTGGTATGGGGTCGTCATTGGGATCCGTTACTGGCAAAAGATGATTCAGGTGCCTTAAAAGCGGTGATGGAAGAAGCGGTTGATGGTGACTTCCAACGCTATCAAGTGAAAGGCGGTGCGTATACGCGTGCACATTTCTTTGGTAAGTATCCTGAAGCTGAAGAGTTGGTGCGCAACTTAAGCGATGAAGATATTGATAACCTGAACCGTGGTGGTCATGATCCATTCAAAGTGTATGCGGCTTATGCCGAAGCGATGAAGGAAACAGGTCAGCCAACGGTTATCTTGGCAAAAACAGTCAAAGGTTATGGTTTGTCGGAAGAGATTGAAGCAGTCAACAAGACGCATCAAATCAAGAAAATGCAGCTTGAGTCGTTGAAATACGTGCGTAACCGTTTCAACTTGCCATTTACCGATGAACAGCTTGAAGAAGTGCCATTCTACCGTCCAAGTGAAAATTCACCTGAAATTAAATACATGAAAGCACGTCGTGAAGCATTGGGTGGTTACCTACCTGCACGTCGTAAAGAAAGTGAACAGTTGGCTATTCCTGAACTTTCTGTCTTTGATACAGTATTGAAAGGTTCAAATGGTAAAGAGCAATCGACCACTATGGTGATGGTGCGTTTGATCTCTGCACTGCTTAAAGAAAAAGCGATTAAAGATCGTGTTGTGCCAATCGTACCGGATGAAGCGCGTACTTTCGGTTTGGAAGGTATGTTCCGTCAGTTGGGGATCTATGCTGCGCATGGTCAAAAATATACCCCTGAAGACCAAGAACAGTTGATGCATTACCGTGAAGCCAAAGATGGTCACATGTTACAAGAAGGGATTAACGAAGCGGGTGCGATGAGTGCTTGGGCTGCGTTAGGAACCAGTTATTCAACCAATAACTTGCCAATGATTCCGATGTATATGTACTACTCGATGTTCGGTTTCCAGCGTATTGGCGATATTGCATGGGCTGCAGGTGATGCACAGGCGCAAGGTTTCTTGCTCGGTGCAACTGCGGGTCGTACAACACTGAACGGTGAAGGTTTACAGCACCAAGATGGTCATTCACATATCTTGGCAAATACGATTCCAAACTGTATTTCTTATGACCCATGTTTTGGTTATGAGTTGGCAGTAATCGTACATGATGGTTTAAAACGCATGTACGTGAACCAAGAGCGTGTGTTCTACTACTTAACAGTAATGAATGAAAACTATGAACATCCAGCTATTCCTGAAGGTGCTGAAGAAGGCATTAAACGTGGTATGTATCTCTTCGAAGAAGATGAGAAAGCAACGGTTCAATTGATGGGTTCAGGTGTGATTCTGCGTGAAGTGATTAAAGCGGCGAAAATCCTTCGTGATGAATATCAAATTCATTCAAACGTATGGAGCGTCACTAGCTTTAACGAATTAGCTCGTGATGGTATGGCCTGTGAAGAATACAACCGCTTACATCCGTTGGCTGAAGATACGAAAGAAGCTTGGGTCTCTCAATTACTTCGTGAAAAAGACGGTATTGTGGTATCGGCAACCGATCACATGCGTGCATATAGCGAACAAATCCGTGCCTATCTTCCAGACAATCGTCCGTTCGTTGCATTAGGCACAGATGGTTATGGTCGTTCAGATACACGTGGCAACTTACGTAGCTACTTTGGTGTCGATGCCGCACATATTGTGGTAGCAACATTGAAAAAACTCGCGGATGAAGGCGAAGTTGATGCGCGTTTAGTCAAAGATGCTATCTCAAGCTTTGAACTAGATACTGACCGTCCAGTGGCATGGGCTCCGCAGGAAACGCCGGAACTGCATGCTGTGGCTGACTACAAAGAGGAGAACTAATCATGCAAATTACGACTCCTGATATTGGTGTAGATAAAGCAACGGTCGCTGAGATATTAGTGAAAGTCGGCGACACCATTAGCGTCGATGACAGCATTGTGTTGTTAGAGTCTGATAAAGCCTCTGTTGAAGTGCCAAGCACTTCGGCAGGCGTGGTGAAAAGCATTGCAGTTAATCTGGGTGACAGTGTTGCTGAAGGTGCTGTGCTGATCGAGTTGGAAGCAGAAGGTCAAAGCGCTGCTACCGTTGAGCCAGTACAAAATGCAACTGAAGACGAAGCAGCAGAACCAACTCCGGTTGTGGAAGCAGAACAAACTGCAGCAGCACCTGTTGCAGCCAATGCTACTCAGTCGCAAAGCATCGATGTGCAAGTTCCTGATATTGGCGTAGAGAAAGCTACGGTAAGTGAGATTTTGGTCTCTGTTGGTGATGAGATTGATGTTGATCAAAGCATTATCGTAGTGGAATCCGACAAAGCGACAGTCGAAGTCCCAAGTACTGTATCAGGCCGTGTCGAATCGATCACGATCAGTGCTGGCGATGTAGTGAAAGAAGGCGTAGTGATTTTAACGGTGAAAACGGCGGCTTCATCTGCTGCGGTTGAATCGGCTCCTGTGCAAGAAACAGCACAGCCTGTTGCTGCACCTGTTGTTGCAGAAGCAACACTAGCGTCGTCTACGGCTGCGGCGTCTGGACCTGTTGAAATTGCAGTGCCTGACTTAGGTGTTGATAAAGCAGCAGTGGCTGAAATTTTAGTCGCTGTGGGTGATGTGGTTGAAAAAGACCAAAGCATCATCGTGGTGGAATCAGACAAAGCAACGGTAGAAGTGCCAAGCTCTACAGCTGGTAAAATCATCGCGATTCATGTTCAGTTAGGGCAAAGTGTCTCTGAAGGCGTCGCTTTAGTGACGATTGAAGCCGAAGGTCAAGCTGTTGCAGCACCCGCGCCAGCAGCGAAACCTGCTCCAGCTGTAGCACAGCCTGCGACAGTTGCTCCAAAAGCTGAAAGCAAAGTTGAAACGGCATCGCAACCACAAGGCGCAGATAAGCTCACCAAAGAGCAAAATGCTGCCAATGCCAAAGTGTATGCAGGTCCGGCCGTTCGTAAGCTTGCACGTGAATTGGGTGTGGTTTTGGCAGAAGTCAAAGCATCTGGTCCGCATGAGCGTTTAATGAAAGAAGATTTATTCGCTTATGTGAAAACCCGTTTGACCACTCCGCAAGCTGCACCAGCAGCGCAAGCTGTGGCACAGGTTTCAGGTTTGCCGAAGTTGCCAAGTTTTGATGCTTTTGGTGGTGTCGAAGAGAAAGTTTTGACACGTTTACAACAAGTGTCGATTCCGCAATTGTCTTTAAACAACTTTATCCCGCAAGTGACACAATTCGATGCTGCGGATATTACCGATCTTGAAGCTTGGCGTAATGATTTAAAAGCTAACTTTAAGAAAGAAGGTATTGGCTTAACCATTATGGCTTTCATCATCAAAGCAGTGGCTTATTTGTTGAAAGAAGAGCGTGAATTTGCAGGTCATTTGTCTGATGATGGCAAGTCAGTATTGTTACGTAATGAAATCCATATGGGGATTGCCGTTGCCACGCCTGATGGTTTGACCGTGCCTGTACTGCGTAATCCAGATCAAAAATCCATTAAGCAGATTGCAATTGAGCTGGGTGAGCTGAGTCAAAAAGCACGTGACAAAAAATTGTCGCCGAAAGATTTACAAGGTGCGAACTTTACCATTACCAGTCTGGGTTCAATTGGTGGCACGGCATTTACACCGTTGGTCAACTGGCCACAGGTGGCGATTTTGGGTATTTCACCTGCAACCATGCAGCCAGTATGGAATGGTGAAAGCTTTGATCCACGTTTGATGCTGCCGCTGTCATTGTCATACGATCACCGTGTAATTAATGGAGCGGATGCTGCACGTTTTGCCAATAAACTGACGAAGCTGCTCAAAGATATCCGAACTTTATTGATCTAATATGACCTGTTTAAGTTTCAAAATGAACCCTGCTTTGGCAGGGTTTTTTTATGGCGTCGTGGTGGTGGACTGACAAAGCCAATCCGGAAGTTCAATGGGTGAAGGGTAGAGCTTTAATGCCGAGTTTGCGTTGAGGTTATAGGTGAGTGGAAGCGTACGATGTGGGTGCGCCGTCGACCAAAGCTTATGTCGTAAATGTTCAAAGCGTTGGAAGTCTTATTAAAAATAAACCCCAAAACTTTTCATAATGCCCCAGTTCTTGCACATGTTGATGCTGATATGCATGTGTTTGACCGTGTTGGTGCTGAAAGTCATAGCCCATCAGCCAAATACGCTGCGGTTGAAAGAGATGTGCGAGTGAATAGGCTTGAAGGCCGCAATTATTACCATAAACAAAGTACGGTGAATGAAATAACTCCGCTTGCGTATCGATACGCACGGTTTTAAAGTTAATCACTTCATGTTCAGGATATGGACGGTTGTGACCTAAACCACATCCGCTAATGATGTCACCTTGAAAGCAGGCTTTGAGCATGGGTTGATAGTGTAACCACCATGCATAATCTGAATGATGGGCAATTTGAGCCTGAGGAAGTTGAAGAAAACTTTGATTACAGCAAATGATTAGCAGCTTTTTTGAGGGCTGAATGGTGGTTAAGTCAAAACTGAGCTGAGACGGGCCGCCTGCAATGATTAATACATCCTGCACATGCATATAGTGTTGAATAAATTCTTGAAATTTTTTGATTATTGTTTTGCATATCATATTGAGTCATCGAAAATTAAAATTGCGAAAACATGCATTCCTCGCTAGAATAGCATTACTTCATTGGGGAGTAGCCGCTTTTTACGCAAAGTAAAAAGGTGATGGTCAACATATTTGCTCTAAAACGAGCATGGTCATCATAGCAAAGAACCAAATGAGCTCTTCGTAGCTTTCTTTTGTTGGCAAGACCTTTGATTTATCACTCTGCACATTGGCTAGCAGGAGGGATAAGTCATCGGTATATGTTATTGCTAGCCAGAGAAATGCACCATGTTAACCGCTTTCTTCATTTCCCTTGCTGTTGTTGCCCTGTCAGAAATGGGCGATAAAACACAATTACTTGCCTTACTGCTTGCTGCACGTTTTCGTAAACCCGTTCCGATCTTAATTGCAATTTTCCTCGCGACTGTGGTGAACCACGGGGTTTCTGCTGTGTTGGGTCAATGGATTACCACTGTTTTAAGTCCAACCGTTTTATTGTGGATCGTTTCTCTGGGCTTTATTGCTATGGCGGTGTGGATGTTGATCCCCGATCAATTGGATGATGAATCTGAAAGTATCAATAAGTGGCAAAAATATGGGGTTTTCGGCGCCACTTTCGTTTTGTTCTTCTTGGCTGAAATTGGAGATAAAACCCAAATTGCCACAGTCGCACTGGCTGCACGCTTTGACAGTATTGGCTGGGTGACTTTGGGGACGACACTAGGCATCATGTTGGTTAATGCGCCTGCGGTATTTATTGGGAACAAGCTAGCTGAAAAACTACCGATTTCACTGATTCATAAAATTGGCGCCTTGGTATTCTTGGTGATTGGTTTGGCTGCATTGGCACAACACTATTTATTTTAAATACCAATCCCACCATATTAAAAAATACATGAAATCCTGAGTTAAAAACTCAGGATTATTCGCCAATAAATGAGACCCAATTCACTGATATTTCAGATAATATTGACTGAATATTTATTGTAAGTTTCCCTAAATAAATATATGTTATTCACCTATAGAATATATATTTTTTGATAAAAAATTTGGGGAATGGGAATGGCTTTCGAACGCACAACATCACAGGTACTTTATGATGATGGAAAGCATAAATGTATTAGCTTTACCAGTTTGGTAAAAGGCGAGGGCGTACAGGCGAACCAGTTCCTGATTTTGGATAATGAGCGCGCAGCAGTGCTCGATCCGGGTGGTGACTTGACCTATGTCCCACTGACTATGGAACTGAATAAATATACCCGTTTGACCAATCTTGACTATGTGATGGCCTCGCATCAGGACCCAGACATTATTACCTCGATGCCACGTTGGTTGGTTTATACCGACGCCAAAGTGGTGGCATCTAAACTGTGGGCGCGTTTCTTACCGCATTTAAACTCTGCATTTATGAGTGACCGGATGAAAGGCAACTGGTTGGATCGTCTGATCGAACTGCCAGATCATGGGCAGGTGATTCCATTAGGCAACAGCCATTTGGTGGCTGTTCCTGCACACTTCCTACATTCGGTTGGTAACTTCCAATTTTATGACCCGATTGCCAAAATTTTATTCTCAGGGGATATGGGCGCATCTATGGTGGATGATGCCTCTAAACCTTTAGAAAATTTTGCCGCTCATATTCCTAAAATGAAAGGCTTCCATCAGCGCTATATGTGTTCAAACAAAGTGATCCGTCTGTGGGTCAACATGGTACGGACGATGGATGTGGAAATGATCGTACCGCAGCACGGCACGCCATTTATTGGTAAAGAACAGATCAATCAATTCTTAGATTGGATCGAAACCTTACAATGTGGTGTCGATTTAATGGATGAAACAGTCTTTACTTGCCCAGTATAATGACTTGAAAATTTCAAAAAATAATTGAGTTTCCAGATAACATTTTTTAATATTTTTCGTCCATAAAATAAGCTTTTAGATGACGAGAATAGATAAAAATGTTGTCTCAAATACCGACTCAGGATGCATGTTTAACCTGTGGAGCATGTTGTGCCCACTATCGCGTTTCTTTTTATTGGGCAGAAGGGCTAAATATGCCTGAACATTATACGGAACCTGTGACATCGGTGTATTCATGTATGGTGGGTACGAATCAGGCAAATCCACGTTGTATTGCTTTGGGTGGAGAAGTAGGCAAACAGGTGAGTTGTAACATGTATGAGGCACGTAGTTCATCTTGTAAAGAAGTTCAAATCGCCGATGAGCAATGTAATAAAGCACGCATCGCGCATCAAATGATTCCATTGATCAGTATTCCACTGCATGATGCTGAAAATGACGAAGATTTCGATCAAGTCAGTTAAGGCTTTATTTCCAGAATAAATTTATTGAAATTAAGCGGTAGAGTCTTCGGATTCTGCCTGTATTGCACTGGATGCTGACTAACCCTCAGTGTATTCTCGCTGAAAACAGCATATTCGATGGTTAATATTGAAAACTCCGTAAAGAATTGCCGCAATTAAAATGAAAATTGAACGGAAATTTGTATATAATGGCTCACGGAAATTACCAGCGAGACTGTTATGTTGACCATCGTTCAAGAAGCCCTAACCTTTGATGATGTCTTATTACTCCCTGCCTATTCTACTGTTCTCCCAAAAGATGTCTCTCTTAAGACACGTTTCACACGTGGCATCAATTTGAATATTCCACTTGTTTCTGCTGCGATGGATACTGTGACTGAATCACGTATGGCGATTGCAATGGCGCAAAACGGTGGTATCGGTATCCTGCATAAAAACATGGATATTGCTGCACAAGCTGCAGAAGTTCGCCGCGTGAAAAAATTTGAAGCAGGTATGGTGAAAGACCCAATTACCGTTACACCAGAAACGACTGTACGTGAGCTGATTGCTTTAACTCAAGCAAATAACATCAGCGGTGTACCAGTGGTGAAAGACGGTCAAGTGGTGGGTATTGTTACTGGTCGTGACACTCGTTTTGAAACCAATCTTGAGCAACCTGTTAGTAACATCATGACAGGTCATGATCGTTTGGTGACTGTTCGTGAAAACGAATCAAAAGAAAACATCCAAGCATTACTTCAAAAGCACCGTATTGAAAAAGTCCTTGTTGTAAATGACAACAACGAACTGAAAGGTTTAATCACGGTTACTGATTTCCGTAAAGCTGAAAACTATCCAAACAGCTGCAAAGATGACTTAGGTCGTTTACGCGTTGGTGCTGCAGTTGGTACAGGTGCAGAAACACCAAGCCGTGTAGAAGCATTGGTGGAAGCGGGTGTTGATGCGATTGTTGTTGATACAGCACATGGTCACTCTGCAGGTGTAATTGAACGTGTACGTTGGGTAAAAGCCAACTATCCACAAGTTCAAGTGATTGGCGGTAACATCGCGACTGGTGATGCAGCACTTGCATTATTAGATGCTGGCGCAGATGCAGTGAAAGTGGGTATTGGCCCAGGTTCAATCTGTACTACACGTATTGTGGCTGGTATTGGTATGCCGCAAATCTCTGCGATTGACAGCGTTGCCAATGCACTAAAAGATCAAATTCCATTGATTGCAGACGGTGGTATCCGTTTCTCTGGTGATATGGCAAAAGCGATTGGTGCAGGCGCGAGTACCATTATGGTAGGTTCATTAATGGCTGGTACAGAAGAAGCACCGGGCGAAGTTGAATTCTTCCAAGGTCGTTACTACAAAGCGTATCGTGGTATGGGTTCATTGGGTGCGATGGCAGGTGCTACAGGTTCTGCTGACCGTTATTTCCAAGACTCAAAAGCAGGCGCTGAAAAACTTGTACCAGAAGGTATTGAGGGTCGCGTACCTTACAAAGGCCCAATGGGTAACATCGTTCATCAAATGATGGGTGGTTTACGTTCATCTATGGGGTATACCGGTTCTGCGGTGATCGATGACTTACGTAAAAATGCACAGTTTGTCAAAATTACTGCGGCAGGTATGTCTGAATCTCACGTACATGACGTGACTATTACTAAAGAAGCACCAAACTACCGTGTTGGTTGATATTTAGTAGCTTTTAGCCGAAAAGGCCGTCATTAATATGACGGCCTTTTTGTTTTTGGTGTAAAGTATTTGCAGTAAAAAGTGATGATTAAGATCACCATTAAGAAGTGAGTACAACATGAGTTATTTTGGTACAGATGGCATTCGTGGCAAATTCGGTGAATTGCCTATTACCCCTGAATTTGCATTAAAACTAGGATTTGCCGCAGGTAAAGTATTAAAACAATACAGTAAAAAAGCAAAGCCCATCGTTGTACTAGGTAAAGATACCCGATTATCGGGCTATATTTTAGAGTCAGCATTACAAGCCGGTTTAAACGCAGCAGGTGTTTATGTTCATTTGTTGGGTCCATTACCTACACCCGCAATTGCCCATTTAACCCGTGCATTACATGCCAGCTTAGGCATCGTGATCTCGGCGTCGCATAATCCGTATTTTGACAATGGTATTAAATTCTTCTCGAGCGAAGGTAAAAAATTGCCGGATGAAATTCAAGAAGCCATTAACAAAGAACTTGAAAATGACTTGGTGATTGAAGACCCTGCAAACTTAGGTAAAAGTGTGCGTGTAAAAGATGCCAATGGTCGTTATATCGAGTTTTGTAAATCAACCTTCCCGTACCATTTTGACCTGACAGGCTTAAAAATTGTGGTGGACTGTGCCAATGGTGCAGCCTATAGCGTCGGTCCGTCGGTATATCGTGAACTCGGTGCAAAAGTGATTGCACTGTTTAACGAACCGGATGGTTTAAACATCAATAAAGACTGTGGTTCGACACATCCTGAGTTTTTACAAAAAGCAGTGGTTGAACATCAGGCAGATTTAGGGATCGCTTTTGATGGTGATGCCGACCGCGTGATTATGGTCGATAAAAACGGTCAGCAAATTACTGGTGACCATATTCTCTATATTTTAGCCACTCAAGCGAGTCAAAAACCTGCGGGTATCGTGGGTACGGTAATGAGCAATATGGCGCTTGAAATTGCTTTAGATCAAGCCAAAGTGCCGTTGCTTCGTGCCAAAGTTGGTGACCGCTATGTTCTACAAGGCCTAGAAGAAAAAGGCTGGGTAACGGGCGGTGAACCATCAGGTCATATCTTGACTTTGGACAAGAGCACCACAGGTGATGCGATCATTGCTTCACTTCAGGTATTAACGGTGATGGTTGAGCAAGGTAAAGCTTTGCATGAATTGGTGGAAGGGTTTGAGTTATTACCAAATGTCTTGGTGAATGTTCGCTTGGCTGCGATGTTTGATCCCTACGCCGTACCTGCACTGGTGAACGAGTTTGAAAAAGCTGAAGCTCAGCTTAAAGGGCGTGGTCGCATCTTGATTCGTAAATCAGGCACAGAGCCGGTCATTCGTGTCATGGTTGAAGGTAATGACCTTGAAGAAGTCACCGCATTGGCAAATCATTTGGCCGATGCTGTTCGTGCCAATGCAGCTTAAATCAAGAGGGGAAATTGCATGAATGATGTGATTAAGGACTTAAGTGAACTGCGTTTAACTTATCAAAAAGGTGAGTTGCATGAAGATCAGGTGAACCGTGATCCACATGAGCAGTTTTTATTATGGTTTAACCATGCCTTAGAAGCACAATTGCATGAACCTTATGCTATGTCTTTGGCTACGGCAAATGCCCAATGTCGTCCGCACGTGCGGACGGTCTTGTTGCGCGGTGCGACCCATGCAGGTTATGACTTCTACACCAACTATGACAGTCAAAAAGGCAATGATCTGCTCGATAATCCTTATGCAGAATTATTGTTTTATTGGCAAGAGCAGGAACGTCAAATTCGGGTCAGTGGTCGTGTGGAAAAGATATCTCTCGAAGAATCGACGGATTATTACCATAAACGACCGCGTGACAGCCAAATCGCAGCACACATTAGCACTCCACAAAGTGGTGTTATCGCCAGTCGTGAAGAATTACAACAGCGATTCCAAAATTTGCATGATCAAGTGGAAAGCAAAGACGTATTGGCGAAACCTGAGTTTTGGGGTGGCTATCGTTTAGTTCCGGATTATTATGAATTTTGGCAAGGCCGTCCGAATCGTTTACATGACCGCTTGAGTTATAAACTACAGGATGGTCAATGGGTTTTACAGCGACTGATGCCATAAATGTCTAAACTTTTAATTCAACAAAGACCCCATTTGACGCGCCCTGAAGATATTCAGGGCGTTGCCCCGTTTATTGCTGATTTATTGGCACGTCGCGGGGTTTCTTCCGCACAAGAGCTGGAATTGAAGCTTAAGCACTTACATGCGCCAAACTTAAAGGGTTTAGAGCAAGCGATTGAAATAATCGATCAAGCAATTGATACTCAAAAGAAAATCGTCATTGTTGGTGATTATGATGCCGATGGTGCAACCAGTACTGCATTGATGGTCTTGGCACTGCGTGACATGGGCGCGGATGTTGAATATCTGGTTCCAGATCGTTTTAAGTATGGTTATGGCCTGACACCCGCCATTGCTGATTTGGCCTTCGTGAGCTTTACACCAGATGTGCTGATTACGGTCGATAATGGTATTTCGAGCCATGCTGGTGTAGCGCAGGCACAGGCACATGGTATGCAGGTGATCATTACCGATCATCACCTGACCACAAAGGAAACACCACTAGCAGAAGCGGTGGTAAATCCGAATCAGTTCGGATGTGAATTTCCAAGTAAAGCCTTGGCTGGTGTGGGTGTCGCATTTTATGTGTTGGCAAATTTGGCCAGTATGCGCAAAAAAAATGCTAAATCCACAGCCAACCTCAGCCAATATTTGGACTTGGTGGCTTTAGGCACTTATGCCGATGTTGCAAGTCTAGATCTGAATAATCGGATTTTGATCGATGCTGGTTTGAAGCGGATACAGCAAGGATTATGTCGTCCAGGGATCAGTGCATTATTGGATATCGCCGGCCGTGATCCCGCACAGTTAAAAGCACAGGACTTGGGCTTTGTGGTCGGCCCACGACTCAATGCAGCTGGGCGGATGGAGACCATGGATATTGGGATTGAGTGTTTGATTGCGGCGGATTTAAGTACGGCTTATCCGATTGCGCAGCAGTTGAATCAACTCAATATTGAAAGACGCCAAGTCGAAGGGCAGATTAAACAGGAAGCTCTGGCTGAGTTAGAACATATTCAGCTTGATCAGGATAACTTACCTGCAGCCTTGATCATGTTCGAACAGCATTGGCATCAAGGGGTGATTGGGATTGTTGCAGGGCGTTTGAAAGAACAATTCCATAGACCTGCAATCGTCTTTGCCGCAGATGAGGATGGCGTACATATTAAAGGCTCTGCGCGTTCTATTGAAGGTATTCATATTCGAGACAGTATTGAGCGTATTGCTGAATTACATCCGCATTTGGTGAGTCATTTTGGCGGGCATGCTGCTGCGGCAGGACTAACCATTCAAAAGCAGCATTTTTCTGAATTTAAAACCGCTTTTGAAGCACTCATCGCTGCGCAAGATGAAAATTTATTTCAGGCCACTATTTGGACAGATGGCGAATTGCCCGATTCGGCCATTAATGTCGAAACCGTCGATCTTTTGCAAAATTTAAGTCCATGGGGACAAAAATTCCCTGCACCGGTCTATGAAGGCCTATTTAAAGTTTTAGATTATCGTTGGTTGAAAGATGTGCATCTGAAATTAAAACTTGCTTTAGATAATGGCTTAATGGTGGACGCAATTGCATTTAATGCGGCAGAAAAATATGAATTTAATCCTATGCAAGATAAAATCCGCTTGGTCTACGAACTCGATAAAAATGAATTTAGAGGAAATGTCAGTGTTCAATTGAGAGTTCTACACTTGGCTCAATAAATTCTATTTTTACAGGCAAATAAAAAAAACCGCTCAGAAGAGCGGTTTTTTTATGTTTTTGACTTCAATGGATTAGAAGCGGTATTTCGCTGCTACACCAAATGAATTGTAGTCATTGTTGCCAACTTCACCGAAACCAACACGACCTTCAAGGCTCACTTGTTGGTTGAAGAATTTACGTGCATTGATCCCTACTTCGTTACGATCAGTGACATCGTTGTTGTAGTAGTCAGCACCAACACTGAATGTTTTGTCGATGAAGTAATCCGCTGCTAGATTGAATTCATCTAGATCACCGAATGCTGCACCCGCTTCAAGGTTGATGTCTTTACCATTGCTTAAAGTTGTTACGTATTTAGCACGTAAAGTTGGATCTACGCCGTCATCATCATCGTTATCCCAACCTTTCACACCAACTGCAACTAAGAAGCCTGGTGCTGGAAGATAACCGACTTCAGCGCCGTAGTAGGTTGTATCGTTGTCTACTGTGCCAAATGGAGTGTCAACTTCGACATTATTACGGCTTACATCACCAGATACATAGAAATCTGAGTTTGGTACGAAGTATTCGATACCAACGCCATAAGTATTGTCGTCAACATCGCCACGGTCAGCGAAAGTTGCATGTGCATTTACGTTACTTGCACGGTTTAAGAATGCAGCTTCTGCAAGAGGAGCGTTACGCGTTTGAACAGGGTTGAAGTAATAAGTACCGTTTACACCAAATTCACTGCCAGAGCTTCCATTATCTGGGTCGATGTAACCAGCTGAAGCGCCCACTTCTGCTTGATAAGCATGAGCTGTACCTGTAATAGCAAGTGCAGAAAGAAGTGCTGAAGCAATTGCGAGTTTTTTCATGGAAACTACCCCTCTAAATTGTTTGGCTAAATTTAATACATTTTTTGTTACAAGTTTTAGTCTAGAGAAATTTTAAAGATGGTCAATCGCTGCAAAGTTGTGGAACTGTGAATTCGGTAATTTTATGTAATTAAAATTATTTAAAATATTGAAAAGTATGTATTTATTTATAATGTTTTGTTTTATTAAAACTGTGTAGATAATATGAATTTGTGGGTTATTTGGTCAATAACTGGACTTTTTTTAAAGTAAATATTACATCGAAAAGAAAAAAGCACCTCAAAATAGAGGTGCTTTTTTAGCAAACTTCTAATTCAAACGAAATTAGAAACGGAAAGTTGCATTGATGTTGAACGCTTGAACGTCATCACCAAAACCAACTTGACCACCGATTGCTAGGTTCGGGTTAAGGAAATATTTTGAACGAATAGCGAAGTAATCCGTGTCTTCATCACCATCATCTTCGATGTTGTAAGATGCACCAATGCTAAAAGCTTGATCGAAGTAGTAGTCTGCGCCAATCGTAACAGAGTCTAAATCACCAAAAGCACCGTCTGCTTCAAGGTTGATGTATTGACCATTGTTCAACGGCGCAACATATTTTGCTTTAACAGCAAAACGGTTGTCTTCGTCTTCATCATTGTCGCCTTGATAGCCATCAATACCTGCAGCAAGTAAAAGGTTAGAAACAGGTAAATAACCCACTAATGCGCGGTAAGTAGTCACATCGTAGTCGTCATCATAAAGAGTTTGACCATATTCTGTTGCTTTAGCATTTTGTTGACCAAAACCAATTTCACCATTGAGGTAGAATTGATCGACAAAATATTCAATACCTGCGGTTAAGTGGTGAATATCAGATTCAGCTTTGAAACCAAAAACTTCATTGCTTTCCATAGTGTTATATGAATACCCAAGATAGGCATTGCTGTTATGACCTAGAAAAGCAGCTTCATTTAATGGACCATTACCAGTTTGTACTGAGTCAAAATACAAAGTACCTTTAAGATTGAATGTATTATCAGTATCAATAATATCATTGTCCCAATCTGTATAAGTAAAACCGCCATCAACTTGACCATCATAAGCAAAAGTTGATGAAGTGATAACAGCTAACCCTAGTGCAAGTAATGTCTTTTTCATAAAACCCTCGAAACATTATTGTTGTAAATAAAATGTAATAAATAGTAACGCGAGCGTATTGTTCATATTATGTGCATTGAAGTCAATGATTTGGATGATCAATCTGGCTGAATCTGTGCAAATTCTCTGTGATATAATAGGCGGCTATTTAAGCCAAATTTTTTGATTGAGAGTAATTCACGTGGAAATTAATCCGTATCTATTACAGCTAAAAGACTTAAACGACCGTGGTCAAACATTACGGGGGTATCTTTGACTACGATCTGAAAAAAGAGCGTTTAGAAGAGGTTCTACGTGAGCTGGAAGACCCAGCAATTTGGAATGATCAAAGCCGTGCACAAGCAATGGCAAAAGAAAAAGGTGAACTCGAAAACGTCATTAACGTGCTCGAAGGGCTTTCAACTAAACTAGAAGATGCCCAAGCGATGTTGGATCTTGCGGTTGAAGCAGAAGAAGAAAGCTTACTTGCAGATGTGCAAGCAGAGTTAACTTCAGCGGAAGCAGAACTTGCGAAATTAGAATTCCGTCGTATGTTCAGTAATCCGATGGACCCGAACCCATGCTATGTCGAAATTCAAGCGGGTTCTGGTGGTACTGAAGCACAGGATTGGGCATCCATGTTACTGCGTATGTATCTACGTTGGATTGAACGTCATGGCTTTAAAGCAGAAGTGATGGAAGAGTCTGATGGTGATGTGGCAGGGATCAAGTCTGCAACGATCCGTGTAGAAGGTGAGTATGCATATGGTTGGTTACGTACAGAATCTGGCGTACACCGTTTAGTCCGTAAGTCACCTTTTGACTCGGGTAATCGTCGCCATACTTCATTCTCAGCGGTTTTTGTATCGCCTGAAATTGATGACAATATTGAAATTGAAATCAATCCTGCTGATGTACGTACTGATACCTATCGTGCATCTGGTGCGGGTGGTCAGCACATTAACAAAACAGACTCTGCGGTACGTTTAACTCACGCTCCAACAGGGATTGTGGTGGCATGCCAGAACCAACGTTCACAGCACGCCAACCGTGACCATGCATGGAAACAGTTACGTGCAAAATTGTACGAACTTGAAATGCAAAAACGTAATGATGCGGCACAAGCGTTGGAAGACACCAAGTCAGATATCGGTTGGGGCAGCCAAATTCGTTCATACGTTTTAGATGACTCGCGTATTAAAGACTTACGTACCAGTGTAGAAAGTTCAAACACCGGTGCAGTGCTTGATGGTGATTTAGATAAGTTTATTGAAGCCAGCCTCAAACAAGGTTTGTAATTTAAATTTATATAGAAAACAAAGTTCTATCGGTTTTTGGTTAATATATCTATAAAAATCGATATAAAAATCGAAAAAATACGATATAGTATATTCAAGATGCTGAATAGAACTTTGTTGTCCAAATTTTTATTTAATTAAACCCGTTTAAATTATGGATATTGATTTAATTTTTAAAGCACTTGCCAATCCGACTCGACGTCAAATCTTGGAATGGTTAAAAACACCTGAACAATTTTTGTCAGAAGAACAATGTGGCGGCTTTAATCGTGGTGTATGCGCTGGCAATATCGAAAAACTCGGTAATGTTTCGCAGTCTACGATGTCTAATCATTTGTCTGTGTTACAACAGGCGGGCTTAATTCAAGCCGAGAAATATGGTCAATGGTCGTATTTTTCACGCAATGAAGAACTCATTCAGCAATATATTGATTATCTGCAGAACTCACTTTAAATCATTTTTCGCATTTGAAGTGTCAGGCGAGACATATATGGCTGAACTTAATACTCCTCTCATTTTGGGTGATTTACACCTCAAAAATCGCGTTGTAATGGCGCCACTAACCCGTAGTCGTGCAACCATTGACCGTGTTCCAACGCCGATGATGGCTGAATATTATGCACAGCGCGCAAGTGCTGGATTAATCATTTCAGAAGCAACAGTCATTTCAGAAGCAGCTAATGGCTATTTGCAGACGCCGGGTTTATTTACCGATGCTCAAGTTCAAGGCTGGAAACTGGTGACCCAAGCCGTACATGAACAGCAGGGTTTAATTGTGGCGCAATTGTGGCATGTCGGACGTGTCTCACATCCCGATCTTTTGGATGGTGATACACCGGTGTCTGCCAGTGCGGTACAACAGGCGGGTTATGTCAGTCTGCTTCGCCCAAAACGCGAATATGTCGTGCCACGTCCATTAGAGATTGCAGAAATCAAAAGCATTGTTGAGCAATACAAACAGTCAGCAATTAAAGCCAAAGAAGCCGGTTTTGATGGTGTGGAATTGCATGCGGCTAATGGTTATTTGATCGATCAATTCCTACAAAGCAAAACCAATCTACGTGAAGATGAGTATGGTGGTTCTGTCGAAAACCGCGCACGTTTATTGCTTGAAGTGGTGGATGCGCTGATCGAAGTGTGGGGTGCAGGTCGTGTAGGTGTGCATCTTGCGCCGCGTGGTGATGAACACGACATGGGTGATCATGATCCACGTGAAACCTTTGGCTATGCCTTAGAACAGTTGGGGCAGAGGAAGATTGCCTTCTTCTTTACCCGTGAATATCTGGCGGATGACAGTATTAGTGACTATCTGAAACAGCGCTCAAATGGTGTGCCGTACATTGCCAATATGCGTTTAAGCCGTGAAGATGCCGTTGATTTATTGGCCTCAGGTAAAGCCGATGCGGTGTCTTTTGGTAAAGCTTATATTGCCAATCCAGATTTGTTTGAACGTTTGCTAGCGAATGCTGCACTGAATGAATTGCAGTTGGAAAATATGATTGGGACAGATGTTGCCGAAGGCTATATTGATTATCCAAGCATGAAAAATAAATTTGGTTCAGGTCGTTCAACCTATTAATCGACACTTGAATACGCATTATCCATTAACATGTGGATAATGCTCTGATATATTCTGCCGATTCAAACCGTTTTTGAGCGTAATAATTTGACTACTCCTTTTTGGTATAACGCAGCTTTGGCGCTGATTAAGCCGCTATATCAATGGCGCATCAAAAAACGTGCTGAAGATCTCCAACTATATCAGCAAGAGTGTCTTGAGCGCTTTGGGCCATTTCAGCCGGTTAAAAACCGCAATGCAATTTGGTTTCATGTGGTTTCCGTCGGAGAAACCAACGCTGCGCAGCCGCTGATTGAACATTATCTCAAAGCAGGCCATCCAGTCTTAGTCACCAATACCACCAAAACCGGACAAGCGCGTGCGAAACAATTATTTTTAAAAGCACCGTATGAATCGCTATTTCAGGCCGTGTATCTGCCAGCAGATCAAAAAAAATTAGTCCGTCGTTTTATCGAAAAATATCAACCGAAAATGTTGGCTCTAGTCGAAACTGAACTCTGGCCAAATTTGATGATTGAAGCCGATCAGGCCAACGTTCCGTGTTTATTGATTAATGCCAGATTATCTGAAAAATCTGCGAAGGGTTATGGCAAAGTCCCGAGTTTGATGCAGCCGATGCTAAAGAGTTTGAAACAATTATTGGCGCAAGATCAGGCAACTTTAGCGCGATTTATTGAGTTGGGTGCAAACCCGCATACCAGTCAGGTCGTGGGAAGTATCAAATTTGATATTCATGCGCCAGATAGCTTTGTGCAACAAGCAGCGCAGTTGCGTCAAGATTGGGCTTTACAAGAGCGTAAAATCATCACCATTGCCAGTACGCATGCACCAGAAGAACAAAAACTGCTCGCGGCACTGCAGCCGATTTTGCAACAACAGCCTGAGCTGTTATGTATCGTCGTACCACGGCATCCTGAACGCTTTGATGAGGTTTTTTTAGAAGCGCAGAAACTGAATTTACGCACACAGCGCCGCAGCCTTAATCAGACCATTTTGCCTGATACACAAGTGTATTTAGCGGATAGTATGGGCGAATTATGGCTTTGGCTGGCACTGAGTCAGGCGTGTTTTGTGGGTGGATCGCTCAATGAACCTGGTGGTGGGCACAATATTTTAGAGCCCATTACGTTAAATGTGCCGACAGTTTTGGGTGAGAATTATTTTAATTTCCAGACCATTGTGGATGAGTTCGTTGCTGCTCAAGGCGTGAGAGTAGTGCAAGATGCAGAACAGGCTGCTCAGGTGTTGTTTGAGTTAATCGAAGATAAGCTTCAAGCTCAGTGTTTGAATGCTGCAGCGCAGCAGATTATGCAAAAGAATACTGGGTCGCTGCAAAAGCATATTCAGGTGATTGATCAGTACCTTTAAGTTTTAATTTTGCGATACATTAATTTTTATTAAGCAAGTTTTATCACGGCCTTATTTTATGGTGATCGTTGAACATCCTATTCGTAGGCATAATCTACTTTTAAAGGATTAAAAGTAGCAAAAATCCTCTGTACGCTGAAGGTACTTCCTGTACCTCAGCGCACAGGCGACATCCATGTCGCCTGTCCTCAATGACATATGCTTTGCGTGAATTGATATGGTTATTTATGAACATCGTCTTGCTTGATCCTCGTCAAACTGAATCTGAACTTTGGAGTATTAGCGCCAAACGTCAAATTGAGCATTTAAAAAACCATGTGAATATACAGGTGGGCGATACACTCAAAGTCGGGATTCGGGAAGGAAAGCGTTATTTAACCCAAATCATCAGTATCAGTGATGAGCGCATTCAACTTAAACCCTTACAAGAAGAAGAAGTACCTGCAAAGCATCCAGTGACTTTAATTGTGGCAATGCCTCGTCCGAAAGTGTTGCGCCGTCTGATCATGGATGCCGTCACCTTAGGTGTAGAAAAAATCATTTTGCTGCACAGTTATCGCGTGGATAAAAGCTATTGGCAGACACCATTTTTACAGCAGCTCGATCACTATGTGACGTTGGGTTTGGAGCAGGCAGGTGACACCATTGCGCCCAAAATTGAATTGTATAAACGCTTTAAACCCTTTGTGGAGGATGTTTTGCCGAGCATGATTTCATCGGACTATCCCGCTTATGTGGCGCACCCTTATGTCGAAGATGTGATGCCTGCAGGGATTCAACATAGATGTACGATCATTATTGGGCCTGAAGGTGGATTTATCCCTTATGAGGTCGATTTGCTCATAAAAAACGGTTGCCAAGCAGTCAGCTTAGGCAACCGAATTATCCGTACAGAAACTGTGATTCCGTACGTTTTAGGGCGATTATTTAGCTGTTGAAGCTTCTGTCTCAGCTTGATCACCACGGTAAACTTTCACTTCCTGTACAGGGTAAGGAATTGAAATACCATTTTGATTGAATGCTTGGATAACGTGTTCTTGCACTTCACTGATTGAGTTCGCAGTGGTGGTTTCTGTGGTATCTACCCACCAACGGACATTCAGATTGACTGAGAAATCAGCCAAAGCATTCACGTTTACGGTAAACGCAGGTTGGCTCAAGATGGTTGGGTCTTTGTCCAAAATAGCCAAAACAATATTTTTAGCTTTTTGAATGTCATCTTCATAACCAATACCCACCACAAATTCACAACGACGACGTTGATAAGCGGTATTCACCGTTACCGCACTGGTGTAAACCGTCGCGTTTGGAATCACGATACGACGACCATCTGGAGAACGTAGGAAGGTTGCACGGATCTGAATATCTTCAACCGTACCTTCCATGCCTGACACAATAATGTCGTCACCGATTTTGAATGGTTCACCGAGGAGAATCAAAATACCCGACAGTAAGTTCTGGAAAATATCTTTAAACGCGAAACCGATTGCGACCGAACCAATCCCCAATGCACTCATGAGCTGACCCGGTGTGAAACCTGGGATCGCAATGACCATTGCAATTAGGAAACCGAAGAACATAATGGCTGAGCTACCCACCCGGTTCAGGACCAAAACTAGATTTTGTTTTGAGTAAGAACGGTCAGTGAGCGCTTTACGAACAAAGAATCTAAAGAGTTTAGACAGTAGATAGAAGATCGTAAAAACAATTAATGCGATACAAATATATGGCAGGCGTTCCCAAAATCCATCGACAAATTTATCGATCGTTGAGTATGCGTCATTATATTTAGAGGTATGTTCCAGCACTGTTTGTGCGGTTTTTTCTGTTGCCTCTTGCAAAAGTTGAGTCGTGCCTTGAGTGACATCACTCAAGGCATTTTCTTTTTCAGCCACGAGTTTTCCAAATGTTCCGGTTTTTCGCTATTTTGCCTGAAATTAGTGGCGAAAATAACCCTCATTTACAGGCTTGCGAACAGATGTATCAAAATTCAGACAGGCTCAGATTCGGTCAGTGGCTTAGAAATATTCAGTGCCTTGTTGAATGATTTCTGTCGGCGATTCAATTTCACCGCTACCCATCATATACGAGGTGATGCTACCTGTAGCCAAGAGCGACAAGACACTGATTAAAATCATCAACCATGCCAGAATTTTTTCCCAAACGGCAGCAGGGCGTGGCGCGCCGTATTGATTTACGGTCGGTGTGCCTGAGGCCAATAATAAATACAGGATAAAGAATAGATTGATCACGGGGATAAATAAAAGTAGTAGCAACCAACCGGCTTTATTGAGGTCATGCAGTCGACGCACGATAAAGACACAATAAAAATAAATGTAAAGAATCATAATCGCCAAATAGGCGAGGCCAGATACCCCGGTGAATATGCCAACAAATTGCTCATTTAACGCCATGGTATTGATGTTGAAAATACCCACGGCAAGGCTTAAAGCGATTATGGCAAAAAAGCTGATGATATTGAGAAAGCCATACCAACCAATCATGCTCAGTCGACCAAAACGTCCATCAGGTTTTAGGGGATTATCCGATTTATTGGTCGTCTGACGGGAAAAGAAAGAAGAGTCATTGGTATTCATGCTTGGGTCAACTCAACGTATATGAAAGAATAAAAAAGCGAAGTGCTGAGTAAAATTACCTTTGCAGTATAGGTTTAATTGAACCGGTCAGATACTGAATTAAAACATGTTTTTGTTGAAATTTTGCTTATAGATGTGCTTTAAATGGGAAAGAATAATACGACCAAAGCATGATTGCTGCGATTAAAAAATAATCGTCATACTGCTGTGATGCAGGAATTATAAAAGTAGAAATGTGGCATGGCATCTCGTGATGAGATGAATCAGATCAAGGAAAATACAATATGAAAGAGATCTATCCAGTACCTGAAAGTTTCAAAAAAACCGCACGCATCAACGAGTCAGAGTACTTTGAGCGTTATCAAAAATCGATTGAACAACCAGATGAGTTTTGGGCGGAGCAAGCGCAAAAGATCGATTGGATCAAACCGTTTACCCAAGTTAAAAATACAAATTTTAAGCAAGATGATTTTAAGATCGAGTGGTTTGCTGATGGTGAACTGAATGTCAGTACCAACTGTCTCGATCGACATTTAAAAGAACATCCACATAAACCAGCCATTATTTGGGAAGGTGATCATCCTTCACGGCATAAAATTATTTCTTTTGAAGAACTGCATGATGAAACCTGCCGTTTTGCCAATGTGCTGAAAAAACATGGCGTGGGCAAAGGCGACCGTGTGGTGTTGTATATGCCAATGGTGCCCGAAGCGGCAATTGCGATGTTGGCCTGTACCCGAATTGGTGCAGTACATTGCGTGGTTTTTGGCGGTTTCTCACCAGACTCATTGGCAAGTCGTATCGATGATAGTCAGGCGAAAGTCGTGATTACTGCGGATTGTGGGATGCGTGGTGGCAAGCCCATTCCACTCAAAGAAAATGTCGATCTTGCACTCGACATTGACGGCACATCTTCGGTTCAAAATGTCATTGTGGTGCACCGTACAGGTAACCCGATCGAAATGAAAGCGGATCGTGACCTGTGGTATCACATGGAAATCATGTCGGTCAATGATATTTGTCCACCTGAACCTATGAATGCCGAGGACCCGCTATTTATTTTGTATACATCAGGTTCGACAGGAAAACCGAAAGGTGTATTGCATACTACAGGCGGCTATTTAACCTATGTGAATTGTACCTTCCGTGAAGTTTTTGACCTTAAACAAGATGATGTGTTTTGGTGTACTGCCGATGTTGGTTGGATTACGGGACATTCTTATGTGTTGTATGGGCCATTGTCGAATGGCACCACGACCGTGATGTTTGAAGGTGTACCACAATATCCAAGTTGGGCTCGGACCGGACATATTGTCGATAAACACAACGTCACTATTTTATATACGGCACCGACTGCAATCCGCGCCATGATGCGAGAAGGGGATGCCTTTGTCCGAGAAAGTGACCGCAGTAGTCTGCGTTTACTAGGTTCGGTGGGTGAACCCATTAACCCAGAGGCATGGAATTGGTACTACACCGTGGTAGGTGAAAGCCGCTGCCCAGTGGTGGATACATGGTGGCAAACAGAAACGGGTGGTTTCATGATTACGCCATTGCCTGGGGCAACTGATTTAAAACCAGGTTCGGCGACGCGCCCATTCTTTGGTGTACAACCTGCGATTGTCGATGCTGAAGGCAATGAGCTTGAAGGTGCCGTAGAAGGTAATTTAGTAATTAAGGATTCTTGGCCGGGACAAATGCGGACCATTTGGGGTGATCCTGAGCGCTTTATTGAGGCCTATTTCTCCACTTATCCGGGCACGTATTTTACAGGTGATGGCGCACGTCGTGACGAGTCTGGCTACTATTGGATTACGGGTCGTGTGGATGACGTTTTGAACGTTTCAGGACACCGATTGGGAACGGCTGAAATTGAAAGTGCGCTAGTTGCACATGATGCTGTGGCAGAGTCTGCGGTGGTGGGTATGCCGCATGATATTAAAGGGCAAGGGATTTGCGCCTTTGTGACCTTACAAGCAGGGACAGCAGAGACGGATGAGTTACGTCAGGAACTGGTGGCTTGGGTACGCAAAGTCCTTGGACCAGTGGCAACGCCAGATGCATTGCATTGGGCGCCGGCCTTACCGAAAACCCGTTCTGGTAAAATCATGCGCCGTATTTTAAGAAAAATTGCGGCAAATGAGCTGGACTCTTTAGGTGATACCTCGACCTTGGCAGAACCTCAAGTGGTTGAACATTTGATTACTACGGTTTATCCGAAGTCATAAGAACCATTTGAGCGTGAGTGATCACGTTCTGATGAAAGTTCACTATGGCTTATATGAAGGATTATTAAAGCAATAATGAACGTCCTTTCTCCTATAAAAGTTGATTAGGATGAAGGGACGTTCATGATGCATTTTATCCATCCTAAATACGACGTATAAAATGATCAAATTATAAGTCGCCTGAATTTAGGTGACTTAGATTTCATAAGATATAGATTTTACAGATATAGACTGCAGGCATTGAGATAAGCTGAATGCCTTTACTTTGTTAAGCTAAAACTGTAACAGAATAATCAGACAGACATATGAATGCTTCAACTCCATTGACTCAAGATCCGATCGATATTGCCAAAAAATTGGCGGCAGAATTTGCCACGACGGCTGCTCAGCGTGATAAGCAGGGGGGAAATCCCAAAGCTGAACGTGATTTGATTCGTCAAAGTGGTTTGCTTGCATTGTCCATTGGAAAACAATACGGTGGACAGGGGGCAGATTGGCTGATGATTTTTAAAACCATTCAAACCATTGCTCAAGTGGATAGCTCATTGGCGCATGTTTATGGTTTCCATCATTTATTGATTGCAACGGTACAGTTGTTCGCGCAGCCAGAGCAATATGGCCCGTGGTTTGAACAGACTGCACGTGAGCATTTATTTTGGGGCAACACCCTAAACCCTTTAGACCGCCGTACTACAGCGACGCAACTGTCTGAACATGAATATGTGTTTCATGGCGATAAAAGTTTTTGTTCGGGTTCCATGGATTCCGACATTTTGCTGTGTTCTGGCTTCAATGAAGATGGAAAATTATTGATCGGGGTGATTCCTACAGCACGTGAAGGCGTCAGTTTTCTCGGCGATTGGGACAATATGGGACAACGTCAAACCGACAGTGGAAGTAGCCATTTTGAACAAGTTAAAATTTCCAAAGATGAATTACTACTGAACCCGGGGCCTTTGAGTACACCGTATTCAAGCTTACGTCCTTTGATTGCACAGTTGATCTTTGTGCATATGTTTCTAGGGGTGGCAGAAGGGGCTTATGAAACAGCAAAAGAAACGGTACAAAGCCAAAAAGCATGGTCAAAATCTTTAGCTGAAAATGCTGTGAATGACCCATTTATTCAAAAGCATTTTGCTGAGTTTTATGTGCAATTAGAAAGTGTACGTTTATTGGCAGATAAAGCGGTTCAGCGTTTGCAATGGGCTTGGGAGATTGGTGAAGCTTTGACGGCGGAACAACGTGGAGAAGTCTCTATTGCGATTGCAACTGCCAAAATCGCAGCCACCAATAGCTCGCTATACATTACGCAAAATATTTTCCAAGTGATGGGCGCACGTGCCACAACTGCCAAACTAAATTTAGATCGCTTCTGGCGCAATGTACGTACCCAGACCTTACACGATCCGATTGATTATAAATATCAGGAGGTCGGTGAATGGGTGCTCACAGCCAAAGTGCCAGATCCAAGTTTTTATTCTTAAACGTATATTGCAAATGAGCCAATAAAAAGCCTCCGTTTTGGAGGCTTTTTTGCAATGTGCTGTCAGTCGATTTAACGCTGATGAATATTTTCTAAGGTATCAACTAAGGTTCGCGTTGTTTGATCAATCTCATAATTCACGGCATCACCGACTTGGACATCTTTCCATGTAGTGAGGCGCAGTGTTTCAGGAATAAGATCGATTGAAATTTCACTGCTAGCACGATCAACACGGTTCACAGTCAAACTACAACCATTGAGCCCAATAAAACCTTTGAGAAAGAAATATTTAATATTGCCTGCCGGAATGTGAATATCGAGATGAAAGGTTTCCCCGCGATGCTCTAAGTTTTTGATCGTGGCTGTGCCTTCGATATGACCATATAGATTGTGACCACCATTTTCTGCCCCAACTTTGGCTGAGCGTTCGACATTGACCTCATCACCAGCTTTGAGAGTTTTCAGCGTGGTGAGTTGATTGGTTAAATCAGAGACATCAAAATGCACTTGGTTGGCTGCCAAATCAATATGTGTGGCCGTTAAACACACGCCATTAATCGCCACACTTGCCCCGATAAAGACATCATGAAAAAAATTCTGATGATTTGAAATCACCAAGGTTGTGAAGCCATTACCTTGACGAATCTCTAAGACTTTTTCTAAACCTTGCACGATGCCTGTATACATGTGAGCGTCTCTAAAATGATTTGCGTTTTCTGTATTGTAGGGACAAAACGAACGCTCGGCTATGCTTTACAGTGACCATTTCAGTACAGTGTTTTGATCTCTAACAGTTCGATCTTGGCAATATCTACAATGCTCGGAATGTTTCAATTGCAGTTAAGCGAGACTGCTTTATATCGACGATCGGTTGAGGGTAATTCAATTCCAATTGAGGATTTTTGGCAAAGGGTTGGTGAATTTGTTTGGCATCCAAATCTGCGAGTTCAGGTAGCCATTGACGTAAATAATCCCCGTTCGGATCAAATTTCTGAGATTGGCTGATCGGGTTAAAAATCCGAAAATAAGGTACAGCATCTGTACCCGTCGAGGCGCACCATTGCCAACCGCCATTATTGGCTGCTAAGTCACCATCGACAAGGTGCTGCATAAACCATTGCTCCCCCAACCGCCAATCGATCAGTAGATTCTTACTGAGGAACATGGCACAAATCATCCGCACCCGATTATGCATCCAACCCGTAGCCAGTAGTTGACGCATCCCTGCATCGACGATCGGAATGCCCGTCTGGCCGTATTGCCACGCAGCAAAGTCTTGTGGTGCATGGCGCCATTTTATTTTTAAGGTTTTGGTTTGAAACGGCTGGTGCTGAGAAACTTGCGGGTAGTCAAATAAAATGTGCTGGTAAAATTCACGCCAAAGCAGCTCATCGAGCCAAGTTTGTTGTCCTCTGTGGTCGATCTGGAAATAGCCGCCTTGTTCACGAAACAGGGCTTGCAGACATTGGCGAATAGACAAGATGCCCAAGTTTAAATACATGCCAATTCGACTGGTTCCATTGAGCGCAGGAAAGTCCCGATCATCAGCATAACGATGCAGATGTTGTTCAATAAATTCATCTAAGCACTGTAGTGCGTGATCTTCTCCAATCGGCCAAAGCTCGATTTGAGTAGCTAACAGCGATGTGGGATAAAAAGGAGTTAAATCAAATTGATTTTGCCACAGCGGATGCGGTTCGAGAGCCGCTTGGGCTTCAATAGCGGGATAACAAGTAGGCAGACTGATGCTCAATTTTTCGTAGCAATTTTTCTTAAATGCACCGAAAACTTGATAAGGATGTCCAGATTGATTGCGAATACTGCCAACAGGAAACAGGGTGCGGTCATGGTACAGCTCAACAGAGATGTGCTGCTGTTCTAATAACTGTTGTACTTCGCGATCTCGTTTAAGCTCATTCACACCATGTTCAATATGTGCATGAACAGTGTGTATATTGAGCTGAGTACATAGGGTTAATAGCTCAGTGGCGATGTCTGACCAATGGGGAATATGCTGAATAATCAGTGGAATATTTAGCTCAGCCAATTGCTGTCGCAAAAGTTCCAGTTGGGCAAGATAGCGATGGATTTTAATGGGGGCATCGTCATGCCTTGCCCATTGTTCAGGAGAAAGCGCAATAAAGGCAATCGTTGGACCAGACTGTGTCGCCTGCCACAGTGCGCTATGGTCATGTCGTCTTAAATCTTGTCGAAACCAAACCAGTTGCATGTTTATTGCCTCGTTTGTGTTGGAAATATCACTGGAATTACGGGGGGTGTCAATTGGTGATAAAATCATCTAAAAAATATCGATTTTAATAAAAAACCATATAATATCTATCGTTTAACTTAACCGATTGCGCACAATTCTGTCAGCTTAAGCGTACAAGCAACGAAGTTTTTGACGCTAGGCGCACTTTTAAATTTTACCTAAGATGAACTCATACAGGAACAGGACGTTCCGGAACATAAAACAATAACAAAGTGTTCACCATCAGGACCGTGAAGCAAGACAGGAGTCATGCTTAAGTATCCATATAGAAAAAGCCCGACAGGATGTCGGGCTTTTTCTTTGTCTACAGGTCAGCTCATTTTCTAGAATCAGAGCATGTCTTTAAATGGTACTCGAGATAAAAAATCCCCTAAGCCGAGCCTTAGGGGAGGAAAGTGAAGTGAGCCAGTTGTGATTATTATGCTGATTACATGAGCTGTGACTGCATCAACAATTATGCTGATTTAGCCTGCACAACTTGCTGCTGTTGAGCTTCCAGTTCACGAACCAGTGGCAACACTTTTTCGCCAAAGTATTCCACTTCTTCAATGAAGTGGAGAAAACCTGAGAGAACCAAATCGACACCTACACTTTTGAGTTCCACAATGCGTTCGGCAATTTGTTGTGGCGTGCCAATCAGATTGGTTTTAAAGCCGTCGTTATATTGAACCAAATCTTCAAAAGTAGATTTTGCCCAGTTACCTTCGCCTTCTTTGGTGGATGCACCTGCTTCACGAGTTGCATCGCCAAAGGCATTGACCGCTTCAGTATTGGCATTGTCGATAATAGCTTGAAGCACCGCTTGGGCTTCTTCCTCCGTATCTCGGGCAATAATGAAGGCATTCACCCCGATTTTGACCTGATGGTTATTGGCCTTGGCTTTTTCACGGATATCATCGATCTGCTTTTTCAACTCAGCAGGGCTATTGCCGTTGGTGAAGTACCAATCGGAAACACGTGATGCCATGTCACGTGCTGCACGTGAACTGCCACCTTGGAAGATTTCAATATGCGGTTTTTGCACCGGTTTCGGAGATAGAGTGTAGTCTTTAAATTGATAGTATTTACCATCAAAACTAAAGTTATCCTGCGTCCAAACGCCTTTTAGGCTACGAATGAATTCTTCAGAACGCGCATAGCGTTGGTCATGCTCGGGCCATTCTTCTCCAATCGCATCAAACTCACCACGGAACCAACCACTCACGACATTAATCGCAATACGGCCATTGGTGAGATGATCGATGGTCGCCAATTGTTTCGCAGCCAGAGCTGGTTTCCAAGGGCCGGGTAAAATCGCTGCAATGACTTTGAGCTTTTCGGTTTTGGCCAAAATACCATGACTGAAACTCACCGACTCATGTTGATTTTCCGCGTTATAACCTGCGGTAAAACGAATTTGAGTCAGCGCATAATCAAAGCCACTTTTTTCTGCAGCTTGTGCCAAACGCACGTTATAGTCATAGCTCCAATCGGTACGCTGTTCAATATTACTGACCACCAAACCACCACTGACGTTTGGTACCCAATACGCAAATGTAATGTTTTTTTCTTGTACTGACATTTTGCAAACCCTCGGGATCGAATTGTTATGCTGTGGTGTTTAGGCCACTTGCGTTTTTGGCTTTTTACTATGCAGTCGAGCTTCAGCAGCATCCAAACTTGGAACGGCTGCAGAAGGAAGGACTTCTTCTTGCTCGATTTGCTTATTAATGCCCAAGTTTTGGTTGGCTTGTTGAGACTTGGCTTTCACCACTTCAGCACGCTGACCTTTGGCTGGAGCCCATTCCAAAATCGGCAGCGCACGTGCTACAGCTAAAGTAATGCGGTCACGGAGTAATTCACTATGAATGGTGTATTCAGGGGTGAAATCACGGTCTGTTGCATAGACCCCAATCGGCAATGTCTGCGCTTGGAAGAAGCTAAATAATGGACGCAGTTGATGTTCAAGCACTAAGGCATGGCGTTCAGAACCACCCGAAGCTGCAAGCAAGACAGGTACATCGACCAATGCAGTTTGTTCGACAAAGTCAAAGAAGTGTTTAAACAGACCTGTAAATGAAGCACGGTAAACGGGTGTTCCAACAATCAGTGCATCAGCAGCTTCAACAGCAGCAAGGTCATCTTGTACACGTTGTGGCAATTGGTTACGGTAAATCGCGCCACCTAATAAATTGCCAATTTCACTAAACTTAATAAAATGCACATTGATTGGAGTTGCATCACCGAGTTCATCAACAATGGCTTGTACCAAAGCTTCAGTTTTAGATGGATTGTTTAGACCACCTGACACAGCAACAATATTCAGGGGTTTTTGTAGATTAACTTGAGACATTTTTTAAACCTAAAAGTGTGGTTTCTCGGAATGCCTTTTATTAATCCCGATGGGTGGATCACTGTAAAATAACGAAAATCAGAAAAGTTATCTGATTTTTAGATATGTTGGAAAAACCAGAAGATTCGTGAAACTTCAAATTTTAAACTGTTGATATTTCAACATATAATGCTTAGATATAAGCATTTTTACTGTGTTGATAAAATTTATATGAAAATATGATTAGATTTAAAGATTTATAGAAAATGCGAAAAAAGACGCATTTTAGGTGAAAATCTACATTTTAAATGCAAAAAAATAAGTTCTTGCATATCCTTCACATAGCATGTGTGGTTAGAATAGGGTCATTGTGCACAAGATCTCTCACGTTGCTTATGAATATTTTAATCGTTGATGATCACCCGCTGTTTCGTCATGCTTTAATTCAGGCGGTTCGTTATAGTTTGCCTCAGGCGCAAATTCATGAGACTGCAGCAGTCAATGAATGCTATGAACGTCTTGAAAATGGCCCTGAGCCTGATCTTGTGTTATTGGATTTAAACTTGCCGGGTGCTTCAGGCTTTTCTGCCTTGGTGCATATTCGCGCACAATATCCATCGATTCCAATCATTGTGGTCTCTGCGCATGAAGAAGCGTCGATTATCCAACGGGCGATTGCACATGGCGCGATGGGTTATATTCCAAAATCTGCGCATCCAAGTCACATTGGTGAAGCGATTCGTCAAGTCTTAGAAGGCGAGATTTGGTTGCCACCAAATTTACCAGCCAATATGAACTTCGACCCACGTGCTGCAGATGAAACGGCATTGGCAGAACGTATTCAGTCTTTAACACCGCAACAATTCCGCGTGTTAATGATGGTGGCGGAAGGTTTGTTGAATAAACAAATTGCCTATGAGTTGGATGTGTCTGAAGCAACCATCAAAGCACATGTGACGGCGATTTTCCGTAAGTTGGGCGTACAAAACCGAACTCAAGCTGTTTTGGCAATTAATGCATTGAATATTGAAGAAAAGAAAATTTAAGGATTTTTTCAAAAAAAAAGACCTCCACGCTGGAGGTCTTTTTTTATGCTGTTTAAGCGCTAATGCTGGCGCTGGATCATTTCGGTGTAAATGCTGTTAGGTCTTTACATGCGGTTTAAAAGCAATAGAGTAATGCAACTTAACAATGACTTAAACAAACCACTTCAACTTAAGCAATATAGTCTTGCTTAGGCGTCAGATCGGTACAGTACAAAGGGTTGAGCGCACATTGCAATTCATCAATTTGTTCATCGGTCACATAGCCGCGCGCTTTGAGATAATCCGCGACACGGTCATCACGTAAACTCAAAAAGGCAGCGTCATAAACGCCCAAATCCACAAATAGGGCAGCAGTTTCTAAACTGTTAAAACGGTCCAGATAGACATCATTGTCATACATCAGGAAGATATGGTCTTGCTTGGAGTTGGCATCGACATTTAAACGTTGTGCCAATTCAAATGGCGCTGTTTTAATAAACAGTAAATCGGATAATTCATCAAACTGTGTTTTATCCAGCTGGTTTTTGTCGGTTTTGACTTTACCGAGCCACGCTTTGAACACCAATACCGCACCGCCGCGCAGTAGCATGCTCCAAATCTGATGACGGGTGTCCAAGCCTAAGCAATTGGATTCTGCTTCTAAATTTTGCAGCAGTAGGTCTTCTTGCTCTGCCAGTCGATCGAATAAGCCAAGACCTTGGGGTTTGTAGGCATTCGGCGCAAAGACATCAAAATTCAGTTCGTCAAACACCTGCAACGCGAGAGGAACGGCACTGCGATAGAGCGTTTCCAACGCTTCGACTTGCACATCACTTAATTTGCTGTGCTTAAATAATTGACGCCAATCGATCTCTGGCAAAATGGCATTGGCACCATACTGACGATGAAACTGTAGATTTTGATCAAAACCATGCGGCATTGTTTCTGAAATATTCACAAGATCACTCCTAATATGAGGGGGAGATCAGCTTCTCAAGTGTTGATTTATGACGCTTCTTGAATTGGCTTGAAACTGATCAACTTCTTATGAATATTTTTAAAACGAATGGCGGCAGCTAAATATAAGACTAAAGTTTTAGTTTTTATTTTTGGTTGTAAAAATCTTTTTTAAATCAAATATATTTTTAATTGTAACTAAGTGTACAAGTGTTCACTCATGCATTCGATATCTTTTGCCATAGGCAATCTAAATTTGATATTTATGGCTAATAAATAGACGAAATGTCGGGGCTATTTTGAATGATCTTGCCGCTGAGAAAAATTTTTTTGCCAGTTTGGTAAGTTTAAGTAAAAGCAAGGTAAACAAAAGCCCATTTCATGTGAATGAAATGGGCTACTTTTCACAGAGAGATGTCCTGTAACAGCGCTACTGATTTGAAATCTTCAAACCAGATAACCATGAACGGAGTGAAGCCGGTTTCAACGGTTTTTTCAGTAAGACGATGTTTAACTCTTTTAGACGTTGCGGTAATTCAGGATCAGAATCTGCGGTAATCAGCGCCACAGGGACATTTTCCTGACGGTTATCTAAAATAAAGTCGAGACCGATCTTATTATTATTTAAGTGTTGGTCAACCAACCAAACTTGAATATTTTCTTGTTGAATCAACTCCATGGCCTGTTCAGGTTCAGTGGCTTTAAAGACTTGATAGCCCCATTTGGTCAGTAAGGTCGACATCCCTTCCAAAATCGTTTCATCATTGTCTAAGCACAGAATCTTATAGGCTTTGGTTTTCAGCGGAACGGCTTGAGTCGGTGCAGCGACCACTTTTGGCGCAGCGACTACAGGGACTTCAATCATAAAGCATGAACCATGACCAAGTTCTGAGAACACATGTACTGGGTAGTCGAGTAAGCTGGTCATGCGTTGCACGATGGCTAAACCTAAGCCCAGACCCTGTTCACCCCATGGAGAGGTGTGTCCACAGCGTTCGAACTCTTGGAACAACTTAATGCGCTGTTCTTCCGCGATCCCAGGACCTGTATCCCAAACGCCAATACGAATATGCCCCGGACGTGCTGAACGTAGCACACCCACCACAACACGACCACGTGCTGTATAGCGTAGGGCATTGCTGACGAAGTTTTGAATAATACGACGAATCCACTGTGGATCCGTGTCAATCCAGAACTGAGCATCGTGTACGGTCAGTTTGATATTACGCTGAGCTGCAATCGATTTAAATTGCAGTTCAAGATCACTGAGTAAGTCATGTAGTGGATAAGGCTGACGTTTCGGTTGAATGGTTCCACCTTCGAGTCGTGCAATGTCCAAGAGGGCAGAGAGCATACTTTCCGCACCATGCAGCGCACGATCAAGTTGCTGAAGCGTTTTACGATCATCATCATTTTGTACGCTTTGCTCGAGGGCGGTACTAAACAGACGCGCAGCATGCATCGGTTGCAATAAGTCATGGCTTGCAGCAGCAATAAAGCGGCTTTTCGACATATTGGCTTTATCGGCTTGCTCACGTGCCAATTGTTGTTCAGACAGGGCGTCTGCCAACTGTTGGGTACGGTCTTGTACACGCCCTTCAAGCAAGGCTTCATTTTCACGGAATGCGGTAATATCGGCAAAGGTCGTGACGAAACCACCGCCTTCGATTGGGTTCCCGCGCATCTGAATTACACGACCATCTTTACGAATTCGTTCAAATTCGTGTGCGCTGCCGACTTGCATCCAATGCATGCGTTTACGCACATGTTCTTCGACTGAACCGGGACCACATTCGCCGCGTTCAGCGTTATAACGAATCAAGTCTGAAATTGGGCAACCGACGTAGACAATGTCTTTTGGATAATCAAATAGTTTGAGGTATTGATTGTTCCATGCCACCAAACACATATTTTCATCAACCACGGACACACCTTGAGTCATATGGTCGATCATGGTCATGATCAGGTTTTGGTTAAAGCGCTGCCACTGTGAGGCTTGGTCAAGAATATTGGCGACCTGACCGAGTGCTAAACCATTATTAACCATGGCTGTGGTGAGTAAGGTACGGGCAGATGCCGCACCGATGGTGCCTGCAAGATACTGTTCGGTAAAACGCCACCACATGCCGTTGGCGCTGCTATTTTCATTCAAAACGACATTGTTTTGTGCGCAGAACTGGTTGAAGGCACGCATGGTTGGACCTTCACCGGTAATGCGTTTTGCCAAAGTAATCAGATCACCTACTTTTAAGCGCGCCACATCATGGTGAATATAACTGATGTCATTCGATGTACTTTGAGCAGGAAGGGGCTTGGTTTCATAATAAAAGAAACTTTCGGCCTGAATTTGCTCGGCAACACTTGGACGGAAGACGCGGGAAATCCAAATATAGAGGGTGATATTTAAACCGAGTGCCCAAACTACGCCATGGGTAAGTGGATCGAAAGATTCAAACCCTAACAGTGCTTCAGGACGTAACCAACTCAAGCCTAGCGGACCCTGACTTAAAAGATTTTCGGTAAATGTTTTAAATTGTTCAGGTAAGCTACGCAATACGGTTGGTAATAACAGGGTATAAGCCCACATGCCAAAACCGACCAACAGACCCGCATATACACCTTGCTTACTTCCGCCACGCCAATACAAACCACCAATTAGCGCCGGTGCAAACTGTGCCACAGCACTGAAGGCCAATAGGCCAAATACCGATAATTGGTCAATGTCATTGAAGAAATGGAAGAACAAGAAGCCCAATAACATGACTGCTAAAATACACACACGACGTGTGAATTTCAGTACGAGTGGTAGGCGTTTGTCATGACGTGACAATAAGCGTGTACGCCACAGTGCAGGCATGATCAAGTCATTACTGAGCATAATCGACAAGGCCACTGACGACACCAACAGCATACCTGTCGAAGCTGAAAAACCACCGAGAAATGCAAGTAAGGTCAACCAGTCTTGGTTATAACTTAAAGGCAGTGAGAGCACGGCAACATCGGGTATTGCCAAGTAAGCCGGTGCTGCATGCAGCGCCCAACTGGCAATCGGGATGATCGCGATAATGGTTAAAATCAGATAAATGGCGAACCAACGACGAGCACCACGGATATGCTTTTCATCACGTAGTTCAACTACCGCGACATGGAACTGACGTGGTAGACAAATAATTGCTAAAGCAGCCAATAATGTTTGAATCCAAAAGCTTTCTGGCACACCTTTGAGCTGGACATCTTTAAATGTACTGCTAATATCATGGCTGATTTGCGCCATGTTTTCAGGTGATTCAAAAACAAAGAAAAATGCGACTGCAAGTAGTGCAAACAGCTTGACGAAAGACTCAAATGCCACAGCCAACATTAAGCCGCCGTGCTGTTCAGTATTGGCAATCTGTCGTGTCCCAAACATCATCGCCAAAATCGCCAATACACCGGTCAAAAACAGCACACTATTGGTGGTACCTGTCAGACCAGCGGTCGGTTCTAAAATGACCGTTGCACTTAGGGCAATCGCACGTAGCTGCAAGGCTAAATAGGGAATAATGGCAATCACGGCAAGGATCGTGACCAGTGAAGCTAAGGGGCCACTTTTACCATATCGTGCTGCTACAAAGTCGGCAATCGATGAAATGGCATGATGCTGACGGACACGCCCTAAACGTCGCCAAATATCATAGCCGAGCGCAACAAATAGCAGCGGTCCCAGATATATTGGTAGGAAAATAATGCCCTCACGAACGGCGGCACCCGTTGCGCCATAAAATGTCCAAGATGAACAATACACCCCTAAAGTTAGACTAAAGAGAAGCATTCTGCCGCGAGTACTGAGCCTGCTGGCATGCTTTTCACCAAAGAATGCACATACAAAGAGTAATGCGATGTAAAGGGCCAATACCCCGACGATAAGCCAACTATTCATAGAGCCTGCAGCATATTAATTCTCGCTTAATGATAACGCATCCATAGGCTTAGGGAGGTTATTGCTCAAAATTTAACGACCAAAGTCTAAATTACAAGAGATAAGGAACATTGGTAAGTTTAGCTTCGAAATAATTCGAATTAGAAAATTGCGCGCCAAGGTTCGGCGTAAGGAGAATATTATGGATGAGAGACAGGTAGAACAAATTCTACAGAATCCAAAATTTAAGGAAATGGTCAGCCGTAAAAGTAAGTTGAGCTGGACTTTGACGATCATCATGTTGGTGGTCTATGTCGGCTTTATGCTCCTTGTGGGCTATAACAAAGAGTTCTTGATGCAATCCGTGAGTGGTGGTGTGACCACGATTGGTATGCCATTAGGTCTAAGCATTATCGTATTGTCATTCTTACTGTGTGGTGTTTATTCGTATATTGCAAACAACAAGTTGGATGCATTAAACGCAGAAGCAATGCGTGAAGTAGAAGCAATTACTCAAAAAAAAGGACCGCACTAAGATGAAATGGAATTCATTGAAAGCAACAGTATTAGCGGCTCCAGCTCTACTCATGTCGAGCATGGCAATGGCTGGACCAGATTTAGGTGAAGCACAGCAACAAGCAACCAACTGGCATGCGATTATCATGTTCGCAATTTTTGTTGGCTTGACTTTGTTTATTACCAAATGGGCAGCGAAGCAAACCACCAACACAGCTGACTTCTATACTGCCGGTGGTGGTATTTCGGGTTTCCAAAATGGTTTAGCGATTGCCGGTGACTATATGTCAGCAGCATCGTTCCTCGGTATTTCCGCAATGGTATTCAGTTCAGGCTTTGACGGCTTGCTGTATTCATTGGGCTTTATGGTGGGTTGGCCAATCGTATTGTTCTTGGTGGCTGAGCGTCTGCGTAACTTAGGTAAGTTCAACTTATCTGACGTGGTGTCATTCCGTCTAGCTGAGAAACCTGTCCGTACCCTTGCAGCAGTAAGCTCGCTTGTGGTTGTAGCGTTCTACCTGATTGCACAGATGGTGGGTGCAGGTCAGTTGATTAAACTGCTATTCGGTTTGAACTACAACATTGCGGTTGTGATCGTTGGTCTACTGATGATGGCTTATGTAATCTTCGGTGGTATGTTGGCAACAACTTGGGTACAGATCATTAAAGCAGTGATGCTACTTTCTGGCGCAAGCTTCATGGCATTCATGGTCATGAAAGGCGTGGGCTTCAGCTTCTCTGAAATGTTCACTCAATCGATCCAAGTTTTCTCTAAAGTACATGACGTATCTTTAGCTGAAGCTGCAAACATTATGGGGCCGGGTAAATTGGCAGCCAACCCAATTGATGCGATCTCTCTAGGTCTTGCATTGATGTTCGGTACAGCAGGTCTTCCACACATTTTGATGCGTTTCTTTACTGTAAAAGATGCCAAAGAAGCACGTAAATCTGTGGTTGTAGCAACAGGTTTCATTGGTTACTTCTACCTACTGACTTTCATCATTGGTTTTGGTGCGATCCTTTATGTATCGAACAACCCACAATTTCTTGATGTAGCGAAAATGGCGGTAACTGGCAAGTTAGAACTTGTTGGTGGTAACAACATGGCAGCGGTTCACTTGTCTGATGCATTGGGCGGTGACTTGTTCATGGGCTTTATTTCAGCGGTAGCATTCGCAACGATTCTTGCAGTAGTTGCAGGTCTAACATTGTCTGGTGCTTCAGCAATTTCACATGACTTGTATGCAAACGTATTCAAGAAAGGTCAAACTACACCTGAATCTGAACTTCGTATGTCTAAAATCGCGACTTTAGGTCTTGCGATCTTCGCAATGATTTTAGGTATCTTGTTCGAGAAACAAAACGTTGCATTCATGGTAGGTCTTGCATTCTCTGTAGCAGCGTGTGCAAACTTCCCAGTGCTTGTATTGTCGATGTTCTGGAAAGGTTTAACGACGCGTGGTGCGGTGATTGGTGGTGTGGTTGGTCTAGCAACTGCTGTGATTCTAATTGTATTGTCTAAAGCAGTTTGGGTAGATACATTCGCAATCTCTGAAACACCAATTAACCCATTCAATGGTCCTGCTATCTTTGCAATGCCATTGGCATTCATCTGCTGCTGGTTGTTCTCTATAACTGATAATTCAGCACAAGCACAAGCTGAGCGTAAAGCATTCGATGCACAGTATGTACGTTCACAAACTGGCATTGGTATCTCTGGTGCTTCAGATCACTAATCTGAATCGCCTAAAAAGCCCCTAATAAGGGGCTTTTTTTATATTTGAGTGAATGATATGAAACAGAGGTTTGTAGACAAATCTCTGTCCTATTTGCGTGTATAATTTTCTCCATTGATCGACATTTTCCAATGGCCTTGATCATCTTGATAAGGCGAGCGCTGAATGGTGAATTGTTGAGAGAAATTATCCTGACCGATGCTAAAGCTCTGATCACCAAAACTGCTCAAATGGGCTTTTATTCGCGACTGTTCAGCACCACTGAAGGTTTGGTTGGCAATACTTTTTTCAGTATGTTCTTGATGATGATACGTCACTTCGCCCGACGCTTTGATCACTAATTCACTGTGGTTGTTTTGCCAAGTCCCCACATAATTTTCATGGCCTTTGAGGAGCGGACTGTTTTGTGTACAGGCAGAGAGCATGAGCAGACAGAGGGGTGCAAATACGAGATGTTTTTTCATAATGAAATCTACCACGTAGGAGATTCCTTTGAATATGTGCCTGAAAACTGAAACTTACAGTAGGTTTTTTGAACCTCTTTGGTAATAAGAAACCCAGCTAGAACAGTGCTCATATGGATGCTTTTTCAGATTAAGATCAACAAATTTTTGCAATAAAAAAAACTCACTTCGTGCTAATTTAAAATCAATCAGTTGATGATGCTTCAGATCGATCATTTCAGCGCATGAAAAAAATATAGAGATTGAAAATAATGCAAGGTTTTGTAGATTTTTGGAAAAGCTTTAGACTTTTACCCTCAGCATGGCTGTTACTGGTGCAGTTTCTGATCTTGGTTTTAACCGCGATTACCCGAGAAAGTCTGTCTTTTCGTGCGCTAATTTGGGTACTTGGTGTGTCGGTACTATTGATCATTGCCAAAGTGATTCGCCAAACTCCAATGTTTACGATTCTAGGACTGAGTTTTGTTGGCTGCGCCGTATTGTTTTCTACTTTGATTATGCTCGGTGTAAATCATCCCAATATTCAAATTATTGCGCATGGTTTTGAAGCATGCGCATATTTTAGTGCAGCCTATGGCTTATTACGCTATATGTTTGCCGATCGTTATTTAACCAAAGACGAACTTTTTGCAGCCGGGGCAGTATTTACCCTCATCGCATGGGGTTTTGCTTTTCTCTATAGCATTTGTCAGCTGATTTATCCGGATAGTTTTGTAAATCCTGCAGAGCCGGGTATGCAGTCGTGGTTAGATTTACTATTTTTAAGTTTTAGTTTGCAGTCTGCCACGGGCTTGTCAGATCTCATGCCTGTGAGTGCGCCAGCACGGGTGTTGGCTATGCTTCAAATGTTTTGTGGAGTGATGTATTTGGCTCTCATCGTTTCACGTTTAATAGCATTGCAATATATTGCCCATTTACCGGAACGCCATGAGCCTAAAGACAAATAATGGCAGAATAAAAAAGGACGCAAATGCGTCCTTTTTGGTATTCAGTATCTAATATGAATTAGAAACGGAATTTAGCATTTACGCCAACAGTTTGAGTGTCGCCGATAAAGCTTGTTTCAGTCGCTTTAGCTGCTTCATAGTTAGCATTTACATAGCTAGCACCAACTGCAACAGCAGGAGTGATAAAGTAGTTTACGTTCGCGCCCCAAGCTGAGTCTGGAGTACCAGCAAAGCTAGATTCAGCGTAAGAAGCACCAACGCTTAATTTAGGAGTTACGAAAAGATCAGTTTTGAATTGGTAAGCAGTGTCATCACCGTAGATGATGCCTGATTCGAAACCAATTGCCATGTTAGTGTCGTCGATTGCGCCAACATATTTAGCACGTGCAGTGATTGCGTCTTGGTCTTGGCCAATAGTTGTAGCTTCAGCAACAGCTTTAGCAACACCGTTACCCATAACGTTGAACGCGTCAACAGCAGCTTGGTCAGCAACGCTAGTGTAACCAACAGCAACTAAGAAGTTTTGAGTTGGAAGCGCACCAACTTCTAATGCATAACGGTCGCCGTTGTCTTCTAATACTTTAGATGCTTGGTTTTTAGAATCTAAAATAGTGTGGCTGTAAGACGCGCTTGCATATACAGGAACAACTTTAGTTGGAACATAAGCTTCAGCTTTAGCACCAAAGTTATGAGCAATTACGTCAACACCTTGTGAACCAACTTCGCCGTAGTTGTAAGCAACAGCTACGTTAGAAGCTTGGTTTAAGAATGCAGCTTCTGCTAAAGGGCCTTTTGTAGAGTCAACATTTTTGAAGTAGTAAGTACCTTGAACACCGCCAATAAAATCTTTGTCATTTGTAGTTGTGTCGATGTATTCTGCTTGGCCTTGAACTTCAAATTGGTAAGCTTGAGCACCGGTCATGGCTAATAATAAAGCAGTGGCTAAACCGAGTTTTTTCATGATTTTCTACCAGTTGTTACAAATGGATTAAACATTGAGCATTGTATTGTAACAATATATTAAGTCAATGATCCTAAAGGTTATTATTCAGTCTCTGACTCAGATCTTTATTTCATAATAAGAAATTCAGTTTTTACTCTAACTAATAAGTCACTGAAAAAAAATCATTGAGAACAATTAAGTAAGTTTGATTAAATTCTTAATTAAAAAAATACACTTGAAAAAATACACAACTTTTCAATCTAAAATAACAATTATTATTGTTATTTTAATTCAAAATAACATTTATTGTAGTGGGTAAATTCTAACGCTTTTCACGCATTTGAGGTAATAAATCGGGACTTTGACTGTTGAATTGTTGGGCTAAAACCACTTATTTGTATATTAAATAGACATTTTTGTTTTAAGTTTGAGGGATATGTCACTTAAATATGTGTCTTTGTGATATTTTTAATATCCTAGTGAAATACTTGGCTTTACATCAGGTTTTATTTGATTCATAATTTGCCAATCGAGTCGTCACACGGTTTAAAAGTGTGACTTTGACCCTGATTCTCCATTATTGTTTTTTATTCGCCCAGCTTTCCCCAAGGTTGGGCTTTTTTTTATTCAAAAATGCAACTTTATATTAAAGATAAAATATAGAGCAAATATCTTGTAGAAATAAATGCACTTTTATGGTGCGTTAATAATTCTATTTATCTTTCAATTAAAGTGATATAGACAAAAAAAATCCTGATTTTCAAGGAAAATCAGGATTTTTTAGCCAAAATTTTCGGGAAACTAAAATATTCTGCTGAGGAAGAAATCTAGTGTGCCCTAATACGGTGCATTCTGCACCAATTTATTGCAATTGTAAATATTTATTTAAACAAGTTAATAAAAAATATTTCGCTTTGAAATATGATGCTGTTTTTTAGCAAATTATCTCGTTCTAAAGTGATAAAAATGTGACAGATTAAGCACATTTATATAGAATTTAGAGCTATAAATGTTCACTTTACAAATTAATAAATTATTGGTCATTAATTTAAATATTCCCGCGTTTAGTTGAGAAGTGGGTTGGGGTATGCAACAAGTGTGGGGCATAAAATAGATGGAAACATTACGAACAGAGCATATTAGTAAGCGCTTGCAACTTGCGATGCTAGTAATCGTCTTGTCTATCGTATTTATCAGTGTTCCATTGATTGTGAGCAGCAATCAACATTACCTCAAAAGTGCCGAAGCGCTGAAAGAAATTCAGATGCTGAAAATGGTGGCAGATTTAACCAACCAAATTTCCCGTGAACGTGCGCCAGCTAACAGTGCAATGTCGAGTCAAGGTGAACAGCGCGAGCAAAAAATTATTGAGTTGGCTGAATATCGTCAAGGCGTTGATCGGCAATATCAAGATACACTGAAAGTTTTAAAAGAAACGGGCTTTGCACCGATCGCCCAGCAGTTAGAGTCCAATTTATATCCATATTTGTTACAGGGTCGCAAAACGGTCGATCAATATATTGCGCTGCCGACACAACAACGTGAAGCTAAAAAATTGGATCATGCCATTTTGGCGATGTTCCAAGCTTGGGATCAAAGCTATATTGCCATGCAGAAATTGGTCAATTATTCTCATGGTAAAGATACTCGTGTATCGAATTATTACACGCTGATTTTATTACTGGCAGAATTACGTGATCAGGCGGGACGAGTCGCATCAAATATTATGGCTGCGGTATCATTTCAACAGGAAATTCCAGAGCAAAATTTAGCGCGGAGTTTACAAACCCAGCGTCAAACACGCTATCTATGGGAATTGATCAATGTCGTGCAGTCTGAACATGACAAAACTCCCGAGTTTAAACAGTTACATCATGCGGTAAGGACGGAATTTTTAGATAAAGGTTTGCCAATTATTGATGGTTTGACTCAAAAAAGTCTTCAACATCAGCGTTATCACATGGATGGCACCCAGCTCACTGATGCAATGGTCAATAAATTTGTCACAGTGGTGGAATTGCAAAGTTATATTTTAGATTACAGTCTCAAAGTAGCTGCGGATGAACAACGTGAAGCGCGAAATAAATTGATTTTCACGCTTTTTGTCTCGCTCGTGTCATTACTGACTGCATTATTAACGATGTTCTATGCCAAGAAATGGGTGTTTGAACCTTTAATTCGTGCTCGTAATCAGTTATTTAAACTGGCTCGGCACCGACAAATGGATCAAGGCGTGATTGAACCTGCCAAAGTAGGTTATCTCAGTTTATTTGATGCCATTCAGCATATTGAAAACATGTTGGAACAGCGTGATGCCTTTGAATTTCAGCTTAAACATATTGCCAATACTGACTCACTCACCAATGTCGCCAATCGTTTTGCCTTAGATGAATATATTAAATTTCGCGACAGCCAAAATTCAGGCTTTTTACATACAGCACTGATCGTGATTGATATTGATCACTTTAAACAGGTGAATGACCGCTATGGGCATATTGTCGGTGATTTGGTGATTCAACATGTTGCCAATCAATTACGCCAACATATTCGTTCATACGACTTGGTGGTGCGATATGGTGGAGATGAATTTTTAGTCCTGATCGAGGGGATTGATATGCTCAAAGCTCAGCACATTGCCGAAACCATACGGCATGATATTCAGCATGTGAATTTCAATTTGGTAGAAGACGAAACCGATCTCATCGTGACGGTGAGTATTGGAGTGGCAGTGGGGGCCAAAAGCTGGATCGATTTATTAGAGCGAGCAGACCAAGCATTGTTTAAAGCCAAAGCTGCGGGGCGTGATCGTGTTTCAGTCTAAATGCAGCTTGGCAGATTCATAAAGTTAGCTAGACAAATGAATTAATCTTCATCTTTATATAATTTATTGCAGGCTTGTTGGTTCATTTGACTACCATCTTCATTCCAACACTGGGCTTGGGTAATTTTGCCTAAATCGTACTGAAGCACCGCTTCAGGTTGCCCATTGTCATACCAAATTTTATAACTGTTATGACGAACACCATTACGATAATAACCTTGGCGTTCTAGTTTGCCGTTTTCAAACCACATTTTCAGCTCGCCAATCAGTTTATTGTTTTGAAAATTGGCATAGGTCCACGGTTTACCATTACTGTACCAGCGTTGGCGCAGGCCATGCTCGATACCATTTTTATAATTTTGAGAAAAAGCCAGTTGCCCATTTGGATGCCAAATTTTGTAATCCCCCTGCGACTCACCATTGATGATGCTACTTTCTTGCTCTTTTATCCCATTGGCAAACCAAAACTCAAGTTTGCCCTCGTACTCCCCATTTTTATAAGCAATGCGGCTACGGGGTTTGCCGTTGGGGAAGAAACTTTCAAATACGCCTGAGCCTTGAATACCATCTGGAAAGTGAATGAGATGTTCACATTCACCATTTTTAATTTTGCTGTTGCTCAGAAAGATGGTGGTTAGGGCATTGCCATTGGCATAGACATATTGATTTTCAAAGATCCCTTTGTGTTGAGTCGGGGTACTGAGGGCTTTACACTGCGGCTTATCTTTCCATGGGCTAAGATCGGGGTCTTCTTGTGAGACAAATAGCACCATGTATTCGTTTAGATAGCCATCGGCAAAGCTATATATTGGACATAATAAGAGGCTGAAACTTAAGATAAATTTATTCATTGTTAGTATGCTTTTATATTATAAAATTAAAAATTATTGGTTGTTGAGTCCACGATAGGCGTCATCATAAGGATGTTTTGTTTAAAAATAAATAGTCGATATGCTGAGTTTTCGACAGATTGAAGACTGTTGAAAAGTAAACAATTCAGGTTTGAACTTCATCTTATACTATGGACTTTAAACACCATAAAAATAGTGCAATGAAAAAAATATATCTATCGTTGATGACGGTCTTGAGTTTGACTGCATGTACAGCTAATGAAGGCATGTTGGATTCATCTCAACACTTAAAACAAACCACTCAAGCCAATTTAGAAAATTCACGGGTGAGTGAGATTCCGTCTTTATTTAATCAAGCACAAACACAGGCAGTATTTGTCACATTTGATGGTCAGCGTTTAAGTCATTATGGCAATGACTTACAGCGCGCCCACACTGAATACATTCCTGCATCTACCTTTAAAATGTTAAATGCTTTAATTGGTTTGCAGCATCAGAAGGCGACAGCCAATGAAGTTTTTAAATGGAAAGGTGAAAAACGTGCTTTCCCCTCATGGGAAAAAGACCTGACTTTGGGTGAAGCCATGCAAGCATCTGCAGTTCCTGTATATCAGGAACTGGCAAGGCGAATAGGTTTGGCGTTAATGCAACAAGAAGTCAAACGGGTCGGTTTTGGCAATGCCAATATTGGCAAACAGGTGGATAATTTTTGGTTGGTCGGGCCGTTAAAGATTACACCTGAACAAGAAGCTCAATTTGCGTATCAGCTTGCGACAGAGAAATTACCGTTTGATGTCGCGGTACAAAAGCAAGTCAAAGATATGCTTTATATTGAAAGCCGTGGGGATGCGAAGTTATATGCCAAGAGTGGTTGGGGTATGGATGTGGAACCTCAAGTCGGTTGGTATACCGGTTGGGTGGATGATGGTCATGGCAAGATCACGGCGTTTAGTTTGAATTTGCAGATGGCTGCAGGGGATGATGTGGCGGAGCGTAAGCAGTTGACGTTGGATGTGTTGGATAAGTTGGGTGTGTTTCATTATTTACGTTAATTTTTTGAATTTTGAATTTTGAATTTTGAATTTTGAATTGGCACGTCCTCGCTTTGCATTAGGTTTTAGCTTCCATTGCGTAGGATTTATCTTACTTTTGAAAGCACAAAAGTAAGCAAAATGCTTTTGTTTGGTTGAAGGTAAGTCCGAACAGTTCCAGTTGAATGTATAAAATATTGGTGCGAATTTTGTTGATGGATTTAGTTAAGGTTATTTTCAAAAAAATATGCTTTTCTAAACGTCCTCGCTTTGCATTGGGTTTGAGTTTCCATTGCGTAGGAGATTCCTACTTTTGAAAGCACAAAAGTAGGCAAAATGCTTTTGTTTGACTGAGGGCACATCCGTGCTGCCCCAGTCAAACAGGCGACATCCATGTCGCCGTCATGTGGTTGAATGTTGTGAAGAACAAGAATTTATTTAGAAATGGCTTTGTTTAAGCTCGTATAAAGTGATTTTCTAGCTTCTAAAATTTCAAATCTATATTGAGCAGTTGTTTCAACATTGATAGCTCCATTTTTAAAAAGTGTATAAGCGTTAAATTTTCCGAGTAATTCGCCATAAATTCTTAGCTTTTCTTGTTGTTCAATATATCCATGTAAAAGAAGTAAACCTTCATTTTTGCTAAGCAAATTAAAGTCATTAAAAAGTGTGTGTCTTAGAGGTTTAAGTCTATCTGAAATCTCATTAAGAGCTGGTTGAGATTGTTTTGTTTCAAATTCAAAAATTGCCCAAATTTTTAAAACGAGATGATTTATTTCCTCGAGATCTTTGGAAATATTGGTCAATAAATTACGATTATATAGAAGGTTATCTTTTGCTACTGATGCTGAAATATTTGCCTTTTGATTTAAGTAGGTAATTACGCCAGTTATCAGTGCTCCTAAACCAATTTTTACGGCTGTATCAATTATCTCCAATAAAGTCATATAAATAAAAAACGGTGAATGAATCACCGTTTTATCATGCACTTAAAGGCAAGTGAATCTTATTTCAACATCGGCTTTAAGAACTTCGCTGTATGCGACACTTTATTCTTCGCAACAACTTCAGGTGTACCTTCGGCAATAATCATACCGCCACCTGCACCACCTTCAGGGCCTAAGTCCACAATCCAATCGGCGGTTTTAATCACATCCAAGTTATGCTCAATCACCACAATGGTATTGCCCTTATTACGTAGCTCATGCAGGATGTCGAGCAATTTGGCAATATCATGGAAGTGTAGACCAGTTGTTGGTTCATCAAGCACATACAAGGTTTTGCCTGTATCGCGCTTCGCCAACTCACGAGCCAATTTGACACGCTGCGCTTCACCACCTGAAAGTGTGGTTGCAGACTGACCCAAACGGATATAGCCCAAGCCCACTTGGTTCAAGGTTTCCAAACGACGGTGAATCACAGGAATAGCGTCGAAGAAATGCATCGCATCTTCCACTGTCATTTCTAACACATCTGAAATATTACGACCTTTATAGCCAACTTCTAAAGTTTCACGGTTATAGCGCTTGCCGTGGCAGGCATCACACGGTACGTACATATCAGGTAAGAAATGCATTGCGACTTTAATCATGCCGTCACCTTCGCAGGCTTCACAGCGACCACCTTTCACATTAAATGAGAAACGACCCGCCGCATAACCACGTGCTTTAGCTTCAGGGGTTTGCGCAAACAGTTCACGAATAGGGGTGAACAAACCAGTGTAAGTTGCGGGGTTTGAACGTGGTGTACGACCAATTGGGCTTTGGTCAATATCGACGACTTTATCGAGGAACTGTAAGCCGTCAATCGAGTCAAATTTTTCCGCAGTCAGTGTGGTTGCACCGTTCAATTGAGTTGCTGCAAGCGGCAATAATGTCCGGTTAATCAGGGTCGATTTGCCTGAACCTGATACACCTGTCACACATGTCATCACACCTAAAGGAATAGTCAAATCGACATTTTTCAGGTTATGACCCGCAGCGCCCATTAACTTAATTTGCTCTTCAGGTTTTGGCGGTTGTGTGCGTGTTTTCGGCACATCAATACTGAGCTTTCCTGATAGATATTGACCAGTTAATGAATCTGGATTTGCCAAAATTTCGTCATACGTCCCTTCGGCAATCACATGACCGCCATGCACACCTGCACCGGGGCCAATATCAATAATATGGTCGGCGGCACGGATCGCATCTTCATCATGTTCTACAACTAATACGGTATTACCTAAGTCACGCAAACGTACTAGGGTTTCCAATAGGCGGTCATTATCACGCTGATGCAAACCAATAGAGGGTTCATCCAGCACGTACATTACGCCCATCAGGCCCGCGCCAATTTGCGAAGCCAAACGAATACGCTGAGCTTCACCACCCGACAGTGTTTCTGCCGAACGCGATAAACTTAAATAGTTCAAACCGACAGAGACTAGGAAGTGCAAACGTTCACGAATCTCTTTGAAAATCTTGTCAGCAATTTCGCCTTTGGCACCGCTTAAGTTGAGGTCTTGATAATAGCTTTCAGCATCGCCAATCGACATCTTGGTGATTTGCGCGATGGTTTTATCTTTAACTCGGACATGGCGTGAAATTTCATTGAGACGTGAGCCACCGCAAGCATCACATGCGGCATTTGATAAATACTGTGCTAAATCCTCACGCACATAGTTCGACTCCGTTTCACGATAGCGACGCTCTAGGTGAGGTAGAATCCCTTCAAAGGCTTGCACACGTTTGTGCGAACGACCACGCTCATCAATATAGCTGAGGTCAACTTTTTCCTTGCCTGTACCATAAAGGAATTTCTTTTTGGTGTCGGCATCGAGTTCATTCCACGGTGTGTCTAAAGAATAACCAAAATGATCTGCCACTTTTTGGATCATGCTATAGTAATACGGACGTTGACGGTCCCAACCGCGAATCGCCCCTTGGCTAATCGAAACTTCATTATTGGGAATCAATTTGTCAGCACTAAAATGGCTGCGTGTGCCTAAACCATCACAAACAGGGCATGCACCGAATGGATTGTTGAAGGAAAATAGCCGTGGTTCAAGTTCACCAACGGCACGTTCACATTCAGGGCAAGAGTGCTTAGCAGAAAATACGCGATCTTCTTGTTCGCCTTTCATCCACGACAAAATGGCAATATCGCCGCCCATGCGTAAAGCCGTTTCAAAGCTTTCTGCAATCCGGTTACCGAGGTCATCACGAACTTTAAAACGGTCAACAACGACTTCGATGGTGTGCTTTTTCTTTTTGTCTAATTCGGGTGGTGTGTCGATATCAATAACTTCACCATCGACACGGGCACGGACAAAACCCTGACCTTGTAATTGTTCAAATAAGTTGGTGTATTCACCCTTACGGTCACGGACCACAGGGGCAAGCAACATAAGCGCCGTACCTTCTTCTAGACCTTTGACGGTATCAACCATTTCAGACACAGTCTGAGCCACCATCGGGAGGTCATGTTCAGGACAATACGGCGTGCCGACACGGGCATAGAGTAGACGTAAATAGTCGTAAATTTCGGTGATTGTTCCCACTGTTGAGCGTGGGTTGTGGCTCGTTGATTTTTGTTCGATGGCAATCGCAGGACTCAAGCCTTCAATCGAGTCAACTTCGGGCTTTTCCATTTGCGAAAGGAATTGGCGTGCATAGGCAGATAAGGACTCAACATAGCGACGTTGACCTTCAGCATACAAGGTATCAAAAGCCAAAGAGGACTTCCCTGAACCAGAAAGACCCGTAATGACCACAAACTTGTCGCGTGGAATATCGAGTGACACATTTTTTAAGTTATGGGTACGTGCGCCTCGAATACGGATATGGCTTTGGCTCATGCAAGGGGTCCTAAAATATTCATCGAAAAACCTATATATGATAGCGCATGAAAAATGTTCAAGTGTAATTTAAACCTAGATTTATGCGTGACTTTGTGAGAAAAAAGGCCGAATCAAAATATAGCTGTCTGTGCCGATGCCCTAAAACATCCGCAAATCAGCAATCTAGGACTTTTAACATGAAATGGCAACTTCATCTCAATCCAACATTAGGTGTGATGGGTTTATTGATGTGTAGTGTGTTTTTGAGTGCATGTACCCCGAACCACACACCGAAAGCGCAAAAATATGACAGCTTAGAACAAGCAACTTTGGCGCTGAATACCGAAAGTGAAAAAATTGATCTGTATATTGCGAAATTAGGTCAAGCCAAAACAGAAGCTGAAAAAAAGCAGCTGGCTTGCGAAAAAATTCCTCAACAGTTTGATTTGGTTTTGGCAATTGTTGAAAACAATCAACATTTGATGAGTGCTGAAGATTTAAAAGTTCAAGCGCAGTTTAAGCAAATGGCTGAGCAACAAAAGGCGCGCTTTACATCTAGCCTGTGGTGTAAAGGTGCATAAATATAAAAGCGCTGTGACTGTTTTGAGTTCATCGTTTAAATCTCCTGTGTCATGCGCATAACAATCCATTGGAAAATCTCAGGACTATCGCAGAAAAGGCGTAAAATGCAGTTTTCTCGAAACTATAGAATGCCATGTTGTCCTTATTTCTCAAAAGCTTAATGGGTGCCTTTGTTGTGGTATTAATCGCTTTGCTGTCTAAAAGTAAGGCGTTTTATATTGCAGGTTTGGTTCCATTGTTTCCGACTTTTGCGTTGATTGCTCATGTAATTGTGGCAAATGATCAGGGTGCAGCCGCATTACAAAAAACAGCACTGTTTGGACTCTGGTCTCTCATCCCATATTTCATTTATTTATTGATGGTGTATCTGCTCGCAACACGTATGAACTTAACGGCATGTTTGAGTGTAGCAACGTTGAGTTGGGTGCTTGCTGCGGCTGTTTTGATTTATGCATGGCAGAGTTTTCAGTAAGCATCGAACGCCTATATCGATGCTGATTCAGATCAATTTTTTATGGGTTCTAGATCATTTATAAAACTATAGATTTGGCTAAAATTATGATGAATTTCCAATCGTTAAATGTGTGATTTTAAATGTAAGTATTTGAATAATTAATTATAATTCTGACAGAACAGCAAATAATCATGATAAGAGCAAATAATGTTAAAACAATTTTGGGTGATCATCTGCCTCATGTTTTCAAGCCAAATCCTGTGGGCTGAAGACAGTCAAATCCTCGCGTTTGAACAGTTTATTGACCCTGCAGCCGAGCAGCGTTATAGCGTGAGCGTGCCTGCGGTCGGGCAAAATGAACAGCTATGGTCTGTGGTATATATGGTGCTACAAACCAACCAAGTTCCTGACAATACTGTTCTGGACTTTAAAGTCGTTCCCCAAGGTTTATTATCGAAAAATAATCCTGCACAAAAAATACAAGAGTATGCTTTTGATGGTGTACAGTTGGCACAGAAAAAAGACTATGTACTGTCCCAATTCTCCGATTTGAGTGAACAACTGGAAGATCAAACGGGCAAGAAAGTGCAGGATGCATCGCTCTTTGATACCAGTCGTGCCCATGTATATGCTCGCGTCGAAGATTGGGTGCCTGACTATAATGCACAAGCAACTCAACTGAATATTGAACTGGGTAAACTGAATGAAATGCAGGTGAAAGGGCTGTATTTGATTTTAGGTAAAGGCGAGAAACCTAAGGATCTATTGGCCATTGCTCAACTAGATCCGATGATCAAATCACAATTTCATTCAGAAGAAATGCAGGAACGCAAAGCAGCGCGCAGTGAATTGCGTGAAGCACGTTTGGCGATTTTTTTGGTGATTATCGCGATGGGGATTTTCCTCGGATGGTATCGTTTTAAACGCTAATGCCTGAAATGATCGTGCAAGGTCATTCTAAAAACCGAATCTAACCATATTAAAAAAGGATCTAAAAGCAATTTTAGATCCTTAAATTTTTATACAGCTTAAATCACAGGTTTATTCAACGGGCCATGTGCGCTGTTGATACGCGCTGTCCCAGAACATCCATTCTAATTTTGCTCCGTTTGTGTAAGCGGCATGCATCTTTTCAAGCGTATCTGCATCGCAGCGGGCTGCCACTCGATCAATGGTTTGAATCACGTTTTGCACAGCAGTATTGAAGTCTTCACCTGAGTAGGTGTCGATCCATGCTTGGTAAGGGTTATTAGGCACAGATTGGCTGACAATGGCTTTGCCGACTTCAGCATAGATCCAAAAGCAAGGCAGGAGTGAGGCAAGGACCACAGGGTAACTTTCTGACCATGCTGTCGCTGTTAGAAACGAAGTGTAATGATGGCAGGCAAGGGTCAGTGGAGTATTTTCAAACTGTTCTTTGCTGATGTTAAAACCTTGCATAAAGTCATTGTGCAGACTGCGTTCCACCACGATGGCAATTTTTGCTGCTTCAGAAAACTGAATCACATCGTCGGCATCAAACGCCTTGGCTGCACACACTGCAAGCGCACGACCATAGGCCAATAAATAATGGGCATCCTGAATGACATAGTGGCAAAAGGCATCGCGGCTTAAATTGCCCTGAGCCAATTCCTGATTAAAAGGTAGATGGAGTATCTGCTGATATAACGCAGTATTACGTTGCCAAACTTCTTCAGAAAAACGCATTGAACATTCCTGTCGTTAAAAATGAAAGACGGGTCTACACCATGATGCGATGTAATTGAGAGCCTCCATCTTAGAGCGTTTATTCAAAATGTAACGAATAATTTTTGGTTTCAATCCTGAAAAGCGGCATAATTGCGCCATAAACTTAGCTTCAAACTGGGTATTCCCTCATTTTGAAATCTTATTGAATGAATAGGTCGATCTATCATGATGAAACATTTTGGTTTCTCAATCGTCTTTACGATCGTGTGTCTTGCCATTTCTGCATATTGGGGTCTGAATCATGGCCCAAATGCAGGTGTGCAAGCCATGCTGACAGCACTGACCATCACTGCCATTTTAGCGGTGATGGAAGTGTCTTTGTCTTTTGACAATGCCGTTGTCAATGCATCTGTACTCCGTGGTTGGGATCATTTTTGGAAAATGATTTTCTTAACCGTCGGGATCGTGATTGCTGTATTCGGTATGCGTCTGATTTTCCCAATTGTGATCGTGGCTGTTACTGCAGACATGGGCGCTATGGAAGTGGTGCAATTGGCATTGAATAATCCAATTGAATACTCTGCAAAATTGATGGCACATCATGCAGAAATTGCGGCCTTTGGTGGTGCTTTCTTATTGTTGGTGTTCCTGAACTTCTTCTTAGATGAAGGGAAAGATACCCATTGGTTCCGTTGGTTAGAGCGCCGTTTGGCCAATCTTGCGAACGTTCCTGCGATGTCCGTGTTTATTGCCCTAATTGCGTTATTGATAATGGCAGCAAACGTGGCCGAAGCCTCTCGTCTAGCGGTAGTGATGGCGGGTATCTGGGGGATCGTGGTGTATATCGGTGTCCAAGTACTGAGTCATTTATTGGGTGGTGAACCTGAAGTTGATGAAAACGGTAATGCGGTTGGACATGACGCAAATGGCGTACCGACGGGCGTGATCAAAGCAGGTTTTGGTGGTTTCCTTTACCTTGAAGTACTCGATGCCTCATTCAGTTTTGATGGTGTGATTGGTGCATTTGCGATTACCTCTGATGTGGTAATCATTATGCTCGGTCTTGCTATTGGTGCTATGTTCGTGCGTTCAATGACCATTTACTTAGTGGATAAAGGCACCTTAGATGCTTATATCTTCCTTGAACATGGTGCGCATTATGCGATTGGTGCTTTGGCCTTCATTATGTTGGCGAGTGGCACAGGTCTTCATGTCCCTGAAGTGGTAACGGGTCTAATTGGTGTGGCATTTATTGTTTGGGCTGTGATTGCCTCAATTCAATATAAAAAGCGTCAAGAAAATCTAGGCTAATTTAAATTTGCCTAAAATCTCCCAAAAAGCGCAGCGTCAGCTGCGCTTTTTATTTGTCCAATCATCAGGATATTTAAAATCAATAAAAATCCTGCTTCGCTTTAAGCTGAATGTCCTATAATCCCATTCCAAGATTAATGAATTTTTAACCAGCTATGATGAATGCTCTTGAACGACGCTCAACTTTTGCTTTGAGTAGTATTTTCGCCTTACGTATGCTGGGGCTGTTCATGATTATTCCTGTTTTCTCTGTGGCAGGTCAGCAATATGCAGGGGCAACACCGGCACTCATTGGTTTAGCGGTGGGTGTCTATGGGTTGACCCAAGCGATTTTACAGATTCCGTTTAGTTTGATTGCAGACCGTTATAGCCGTAAACCGTTGGTGGTGATCGGGCTGCTGTTGTTTGCTTTAGGCGGTGCAATTGCGGCGATGTCCGATAGCATCTATGGCGTAATTATCGGGCGTGCGATTGCCGGTGGTGGTGCTGTATCTGCCGTAGTGATGGCTTTGTTAGCCGATGTCACACGTGAAGAACAACGTACTAAAGCCATGGCCATGATGGGGATGAGTATCGGTTTGTCCTTTGTGGTCGCGTTCAGCCTTGGGCCTTGGCTCACAGGTTTAGTCGGCATCTCGGGTTTATTTTGGGTGACCACCATCATGGGACTTGCCGCGATTGCGATGTTGCTATTGGTACCGAAAGTAACGCGTCATCATAAAAATTTTCAACAAGGTTATCTGACGCAGTTAAAGCAAGTACTGAAAATGCCTGATCTAAATCGTTTACATGTTTCAGTCTTTTCATTGCATTTACTGCTCACAGCGATGTTTATCTATGTGCCTTCTCAGTTGATTGACTTTGCCAATATTCCATTACATTCACATGGTCTGGTGTATTTGCCGCTTTTGGTCGTGAGCCTGTTTTTTGCCTTTCCAAGTATTATTTTGGCGGAAAAATATCGCAAAATGCGCGGCATTTTCTTGACCGCCATTGGTGGCATTATTTTAGGATTGGGCATCTTAATTTTTGGTTTCGAATCAAAATATATTTTGCTGACAGGCTTAGGTTTATTCTTTATCGCATTTAATGTGATGGAGGCATTATTACCGTCATGGTTATCGAAAGCAGCTCCAATTCAATCCAAAGCGACTGCCATGGGGGTGAACGCCAGCAGTCAGTTTCTGGGGGCATTTTTTGGTGGTATGATTGGTGGGCAACTTCTATTGCTAAATGATACGGCAATGGGATGGGGCATCCTGACAGGGCTAGCCATTTTATGGTTGATCATTAGTTTTGGGTTGGCTCAGCCGCGTTATTTATCGTCTATGGTGTTTAGTTTGCCTGAAGATAAAGAAACGGATGAATGGACTTCTCAGCTTTTAGCAATTCGTGGTATTGAAGAAGTTGTGGTGATGTCTGACCAGCAAGTGGCTTATGTAAAAGTGGATAAGCAGCAGATGGATGAATCTGCGCGACAACATTTAACGCACTTGTTAGGGAAAGAGGTAGCCATTTAAGCATAACTCTTATAAAGTAAATAATAGAAACAAATAGGAAGAATACGTCTGATGCGTGGTGTAAATAAGGTCATTTTAGTTGGTACTTTGGGTCGTGACCCTGAAACAAAAACTTTCCCAAATGGTGGTTCTCTCACTCAGTTTTCAATTGCAACGAGTGATTCATGGACAGATAAAAATACAGGTGAACGTAAAGAGCAAACAGAATGGCACCGTATTGTGTTACATAACCGCTTAGGTGAAATTGCACAGCAATATTTGCGCAAAGGTTCTAAAGTGTATATTGAAGGTTCATTACGTACTCGTCAGTGGACAGATCAAGGCGGTCAAGAGCGTTACACGACTGAAATTCGTGGTGAACAAATGCAAATGCTTGACAATAATCGCCAACAAGGCGAACAAGGTCAAGGCGGTGATTTTGGTCAGCCTCGTTTTAATAATCAACAAGGTGGTTATAACAATAACCAAAACCAAGGTGGCTACGGTAATAGCTCAAACCAAGGCGGTTATGGCAATAACCAACCGGCTCAAGGCAATAGCTATGGCAATAACAACCCAGGTGGTTTTGCGCCAAAACAACAGCCTGCACCGACACCGGCTCCTGCAGCAGCAGATTTAGATGACGACTTACCGTTTTAATGAACCTTAAACACAGCGTTTAAAACGGTAGACCATCATCAAAAAAAGCCCTCAATCTTGAGGGTTTTTTTATGTGTATCTAAATGTTTGCCAGTACTGTGTTCAGCATTGAGCGAATAGATTATTGATTGGTAGCGTCGATTAAAATCTAATATTAATATAAATAATAAATCTAAAAATCCGATAGTTTTTATAAAAAAGTTCGGTTTTACCTATGATTTGATAAGTTGTATTCTAGCTTCAACAGATAAGCAATCCCTGAAATGAGTTAGAGGAATATCAAATGAGTTTAATTAATACTGAAGTAAAACCATTTAACGCTACCGCTTACCAAGACGGTCAATTTATTGAAGTTTCAGAAAAAGACTTCTACGGTAAATGGTCTGTGGTGTTTTTCTATCCTGCTGACTTTACTTTTGTATGTCCAACAGAATTAGGCGATCTTGCTGATCACTATGCTGAATTCAAAAAAATGGGCGTAGAAATTTATTCAGTATCTACTGATACACACTTCACGCATAAAGCTTGGCACGATTCTTCTGAAGAAATTAAGAAAATCGAATACCCAATGGTTGGCGATCCAACTTGGACACTTGCGAAAAACTTTGATGTTTTAATTGAAGCGGATGGTCTTGCTGACCGTGGTACTTTCGTAATTGACCCTGAAGGTAAAATCCAAATCGTTGAAATCAATGCAGGTGGTATTGGTCGTGATGCTTCTGAATTGATGCGTAAAGTAAAAGCTGCTCAATATGTACATGCACACCCAGGTGAAGTATGTCCTGCAAAATGGAAAGAAGGTGAAGCGACGCTTGCACCATCGATCGACCTAGTGGGTAAAATCTAATTTGGTGATCCAACCGTAGATTTAAAAAAGCCAGAACTCAGTTCTGGCTTTTTTGTGGTTTAGATCATTAGACTAAATAGCCATCATGTTCTGGAGCATAGCCACGAACTCCATCGACTAAATAGTCAATTAATCTTTCCATGACTAGGCGTTGACCTTTGCGCGAAGCATATACCAATTGCACCGTACCGACATTTGAGCACCATTCGGGGAAGAGGTGAATTAAACGACCTGCCTCAATATCTGCTTGCACGGTTAAATAGGGTAAGTCTGCAATGCCTAAACCATCGAGTGCTGCATAATAAGTACCGGCTAAGTCATTGCTTTTAATCCGAGGCTGTAAGGCAATTTCAATCTGTTCTTGCTGTCCCGTATGATGCAAATGCCATTGATAGCGGTTTTTCTGTGTGCCCAAAACGATACTCGGAAATTCTGTCAATTCGGTAATATGCTTTAACTCGCGTCCTTGTAAAAGTTCAGGACTAATCACTAAGCAATGCACGGTTTTAATCACGTCACGTACAATAATACTCGAGTCTTCATTCTTACTAAAATTGGTGCGAATCGCCAAATCAATGTCGTCATGTAAGACATCCACACGGCGGCTAGACAGCTCGAGTTCGACCTGAACTTTGGGATGATCTTTTAAAAACTGATTTAACAAGGGGCGAATTTGATGTTCCATCATGACTGGTGGACAGCTAATTTTAACCAAGCCTTCAAGTTCACTTTTTTGCTTCAAGAGCACCTGATGCGCACATTCGACTTGTTCGATCACTTTTATGCATTCTTCATACAATTCTTGGCCTAATGTCGTGACCTTAAAGTGTCGGGTAGAACGCTGAATAAGGGTGACATTATATTTGGCTTCAAGATCTAAAATGCGTCGGCTTAATTTTGATTTTGTAATATTCGATGCTTCACTTGCAGCGCTAAAACCGCCATGTTTCACCACCAAGTAAAAGTAGTAATAGTCATCAAATGAATGCATGGATCACCTTATGCAGTGAAAAATTATTTCAATTCCAATTATCATACGTCAATTTATACATCAGGTATAAAAAAAGCGGCTCGAAGCCGCTTTTTACTACTGGAGGATTATTTCTTTTCAGTATTTTGCGTATAGCTGTTGATGAGGTTACGGTAGTCTGGAATATGGTTGCCGAAAAGCGCACCTAAACCTTCAATATCATTACGCCAGTCACGGTGTAATTCACACGCGGTACCAAACCACGTCATGAGCTGTGCACCCGCTTGCGTCATACGTTCCCACGCTGAGTCGCGGGTTAAATGGTTGAAAGTACCTGAAGCATCGGTCACCACAAAGACGTCAAAGTCTTCTTCTAAAGCAGACAAGGTTGGGAATGCCACACAAACCTCAGTCACTACACCGGCAATAATCAATTGTTTTTTGCCGGTTGCTTTGACTGCTTTCACAAAATCTTCATTATCCCAAGCATTAATTTGACCTGGTCGTGCAATATAAGGTGCGTCAGGGAACATTTCTTTGAGTTCTGGAACCAATGGCCCGTTTGGACCTTGTTCAAAACTGGTGGTGAGAATTGTTGGAAGATTAAAATATTTCGCGGCTGCAGCAAGTGCGAGCACATTATTTTTAAATTTATCTGGATCAATATCGCGAACCAATGAAAGTAGACCTGTTTGATGGTCAACTAAAAGTACCGCGGCATTGTCTTTGTCTAAACGAACGTAAGGTTTGCCCATTTTATTGTCCTCTTTCCTGTTTGCAAGTACGCAGGATCAGATGAAGTCTGCGTGTTAACTCGATTTAGCATAGCTATAAAAATGGGATAATGGAATGGGTTTAAATGAGAAAAACAATCATAAAATTGGGATAATTTATTGTTGAATATGACTTAAACCCCTATATTTTCCAAATCAATGCTTGTTTTTGAGTAAATTTTAGATTGTATTACTGATTATTGTTCTATATTTGAGATATATAATGCTATTTGGATGATGGTCAGCAAGTATTTCAAAGCTTAAAATAAGCGCTATGTTCATCCTATCGTATGAATATAGGAGCTAAGAAATGAAAAAAGTAATTGGTGTTTATCGTAATCAGCAAATGCATTGGGTGGGTGATGGTTTTCCAGTCAAAAGCTTATTCTCCTATGATCGTCTAGGTCAGGCCATTAGCCCATTTTTGCTTTTGGATTATGCGGCACCTTATCAGTTCGATCCCACCACTGCACAGCATGGCGTGGGTTCACATCCACATCGTGGTTTTGAAACCGTGACTATCGCCTACAGCGGTGAAGTGACTCATAAAGACTCAAGTGGTGGTGGCGGCACAATTCAAACGGGCGATGTGCAATGGATGACCGCAGGTTCGGGTTTGGTACATGAAGAATTTCATTCGCCTGAATTTGCTCAAGCAGGTGGTCTTTTTGAGATGGTTCAATTGTGGGTGAATTTACCGGCAAAAGACAAAATGACTCAGCCTCGTTATCAAGCGATCACGCGCCAAGATATTCCACGCATAGACATGGATGAAGGTGCAGGCCATATTCGGGTGATTGCCGGTGAAATGGGTGGTCACCTTGGGCCAGCACAGACCTTTAGTCCAGTGAATGTCTGGGATGGTGAGTTGAAAGCTCAATATGAAACCACCTTACATGTACCTGAAGGGCATAACACCATTTTGGTGGTCTTGAAGGGTGAGGTTGTGGTGAATGAAAGCCATAAAGTGCAAGACAGTTCGATGGTCATGTTTGCCAAAGACGATATCGCCATTCAGCTACAAGCGTTGCAGGACACACAATTTTTGTTGCTTAGCGGTGAGCCACTAAATGAGCCGATTCAAGGTTATGGCCCATTTGTGATGAATAGCAAAGCTGAAATCATTCAAGCCTTTGATGATTTCAATAACGGAAAATTTGGTGAAATTGCGCTGGCGCATGAAGCTTAAGCGAAATTCATGACATTGAAATAGCCGAAAAAAAAGCCTCTGAACAGTCAGAGGCTTTTTTATTGAGCGCTGTAGTATTTATTGTTGTCATGATTTAAATATCATTTTACTTTTTATAAATTGTGATGAATTTATCACTTTCTTATGTGGCGCATCTTAGCGGTACTTGGCTTTAAAGTAAACCAAAAGTTATAAAAATGGTTAATTTAATTGTTTGGTTTTATAGGGTAATTAAAATTTTAAAGAAAAATATGTTTAAAAAACAAAGCTTAAATTGTGTGCTTTTTGACTGTAAATATTTGTAAATTTAACTTAAAAACCGCTGTACTGAAATCCATACAAAAAATGCGAATCTGGTATTTTTTAATAGCTATTTTTAAGTTCTGATCAGTCATACTTTTAAACTGTGTTTTATAGATGGAAAAGAAAATTGGAAATTGCAGTCATCGGTAGTGGCATGGCTGGGCTGGCTACCGCAAGAATTCTTAAAGACGCAGGGCATAACATTACAATTTTCGAAGCTCTGCCTGGTCGTGGTATGGATAGCCACAGCACTGAGTTTGAAGGTGGCTTGATCGATGCCCCTTTGCGTGTGATGAATCCACACCTCTGGAAAAATACCTTAAGTTTGGCGACCCATTTAGGGATTAAAACTTTCCCCGTCCGTACCTATATGGCATGCAGTTGGCTATTTGAAGATCGTACAGAAACGTGGTTGACCACTAGTCGTAGCCGTATTGGTAATTTCCCAATTATTAATAACCGTAAAGGCTTACAACAATATGGCTGGCGTTTAGTCAAAGGAATGTTGCAACTTAAAGCCGCGATCACTCGATTTTTTAAATCAAAAAATCAGGACATCACGCTTGCCGAGTTCATTAATAAAAATGAAATTGAAGAAGTATTTTGGCATGGTGCGGTCATGCCTGTGTTGTATACCATTTGCACCTGTAACCCGAAAACGATTGGGGAATGGCCTGCGAAACCGTTGTTGATTTTCTTGCGTCAATTGACCAATGGCGATGCCTTGTTGCGTATCCAAGGTGGTACACCTGCGTTGGTTGATAAGCTGATTGAAGGTTTAAATATTCAAAGTGGTACGGCAATTACCAAAGTGCACGAGCAAAACGATAAGGTCTTGGTGGAAACTGAGGCCGGAGCACATCATCTATTCGATCGTGTGGTTGTTGCGACACCAACCACCAAAACGGAAGAATTTTTAGATCCAACCCAGTTTGCTGATGATATTGAGCTCTTAAAGAAATTTAAATTTGAGCAAGGTCAGTTGGTGATTCACACCGATCAAACCGTGATGCCGCCGAAGCGCAAAGATTGGTCTGTACTAAGTTATATGATGGATCGTAAATTTACCCGTCAGCAATTTACCGTGTGGCTGAACTCAATCGAGCCGAGCTTGGTGGGTAAAACTCCAGTGTTCCAAACTTGGCAGCCAGTGACACCGATTGATCCTAAAAAAGTGATCTCTTCGGTTAGTTTGACACGCGCAGTGGTGGATTCTCATACCGTGGCGCTGAATAAAGAGTTACAGCAACGACATTTATCGCCTGAGCGTAAAGTCTTCTTCTGTGGCTCATGGTCTTGTGACGGTCTGCCGATTTTAGAGTCTGCGGTAACGTCTGCTATGCACATTGCAGAAATTTTTGGTGCACCATTGCCGTTTGTGGGTTTAAAACCTAAAGTGGAGGTTGCCCCTCAACTCGGTTACTAACATGAAATGGCTTCAAGCAATTCGTCAGCACATCCCTAGCCATAAATATGCGATTAACAGTCGACTACTCGGAGATGATGCGGAACTTGCTTGGAGTAATTTGGGCTATTGGGATGATGCAAAATCATCCTATCCTGCAGCCTGTCAAAAACTCGCTTTCCATCTTGCCGAATCCATTCAATTAAAATCTACAGATCGTGTTTTAGACCTTGGTTGTGGGCAGGGCGCGAGCTTGGTTTTTTGGATGGAACATTTTCAAATTCAAAACTTATCCGCAGTCGAATTGCAAACCGAATGTGTGGAAAAAATCCAAAAAAATTTAAATTCAAAAATCGAAATACAACAAGATTCATTTTTGAATTTAAAAAATATTTATCCACAAAACTGTATGGATGCGGTGCTGTGTATTGATGCTGCGTATCATAGTGATTTGAATTTATTGCTTTTATCAGTTGTTAATGTTTTGAATTCAAAAGGGCGCTTTGCTTTTCACTATTTAATGTTGTCTGATGCGTTTTTGAATTTAAATTCATTGCAACGATTGAAATATCAAAGTCTGTTGAAAGCAGCAGATGTGAATTTGAAAAATTTAAATTCAAAACAAAATTTACAACACCAAGTGCAACAGGCAGGTTTCGAAAATATCCAGATTGAAGATATCAGCGAATTCGTATTTCAGGGTTTTGCAGATTATATTCAAGAACAAAAAAGTCAGATGAGCCTGAGTCATGTGGATCAATTCAAAATCAAGATGACGGCAAAATTGTGCGAAAAGTTGTATCGAGACGGGCTGATTCGTTATGTGCAGATTAGCGCGAGGAAGCCATAAAAGAGCGGCTCTAAAAACATCAAAGCCTCACTAAAAAGCGAGGCTAAGAAATGGTGCCGGCACACGGATTCGAACTGTGGACCTACTGATTACAAGTCAGTTGCTCTACCAACTGAGCTATGCCGGCGTTGTGGAATGCATTCTACAGATTTTTTGAAGTGGTGCAAGTTAAAAAAACAGCAAATCGAATGTAATTTATACGTTTGATTTATTCAGCATTCAACCGATGTTTGGCTCTAAAACCAGAGAAATAAAATTAGGCAATGTTTCGCCCACAAGATGTGGGCGAAAAAATAGGATGGATGAACGTTGAGTGCTATTTCATTCTTAAAATTTGGTCTAGATCCTGTGCGCATTCTTCAAGTGTATATGCCATCTCCAGTTGCATTTGGGGGCGGAGTTCATTGGCGAGCTTTCGCCATTCGTCAATCAGACGCTGTGCTTTTTGAATTTTATGTTTATTGATGTCTTTGGCAAGGGTTGGGGTATAGCCACCACGTTTGGCGTTCTTGATCTGCTTAACATAGTTCTGGCTGTTATTCATGTTCTCTCCGGAATAGCAGTGATATATGAAAGGTGTTTTTTAAGTTTTTCGTTGATCAAGTTAAAAGTACCGCAATCGCGTTTCAGTTCTATGATGTTTAAATTAATGAATAATTTTTTGAATAGTGCCTATATTGAGAGGATGATTAATTTTTAGCATAGGCTTAAGTAATTGTCTTTAGAATATAAAATTTGTATTTGTAAATAAACGTGTCTTTCTTACTGCTAATAAAAAATCCATAAGTCGTGCATTAGGAAAAAAACGTGTGATTTAAATCCATCAATCAGGACTTAAATACTGTGAAGTTATTGAGCTAAACAAATAGAAGATCAATTAGGGGAATATTTAATATTGAGAACAATAAAATTAAAAAAGGCCTAAATTTTATCAATTTAGACCTTCATTCTGCTTGGCATTGCAGTTTATTCTGGCGGTGAAAGAGGGATTCGAACCCTCGAAACGCTATAAACGTTTACACACTTTCCAGGCGTGCTCCTTCAGCCACTCGGACACTTCACCTTTTGCGCGGTGGATAATAGCGAAAAAAATATATTCTGCCAAGAGAAACAATTGAATTAGACAAAAACATCTTGAGCGGTGCTATGATTCGCAAAAATCCTGTCTAAATTGAAGACAATTATATGCAAAGTACTGCACAAAAAGCCGCATTGCCTGCCATCACCTTGGCAGCTTTGGGCGTAGTATTCGGAGACATTGGGACGAGCCCGTTATATGCGCTGCGCCAATGTTTCCTCACAGCACACTTGGCGATTAGCGAAGCGTCTGTGCTGGGTATTCTGTCCCTGATTTTCTGGTGCATCATGCTGACGATTAGTTTTAAATACGTCAGCATCATCATGCGCGCAGATAACAATGGCGAGGGCGGTATTATGTCGCTGTTGGCCTTGAATCTACGAACCACACGAATTGCCGAAAACAAAAAAATCTACCTGATTGCCCTTGGCTTTATTGGGGCATCTTTGTTCTTTGGTGATGGGATCATTACCCCCGCAATCTCCGTGTTATCTGCGATTGAAGGTTTAAGTATTGCGACGCCGATGTTTAACCAATGGCTGCAACCCTTATCGATTGGTATTTTGGCGGGGCTATTTTTAGTGCAACGCCATGGCACAGGCACGATGGGTAAATTCTTTGGTCCATTGACGCTCATGTGGTTTTTATCCATTGGCGGATTTGGATTATGGAGTATTTCGCAAACGCCATTTGTGTTGACCATGATCAGTCCGCATTGGGCTTTTAATTTTGTGGTACAGCAGCCCTATGTTGCATTCTTGACCATGGGTGCGGTCATCTTGACGATGACAGGTGGTGAGGCAATCTATGCCGATATGGGGCATTTTGGCCGACTCCCAATCCGCTTGGCATGGTTTATTGTGGTCATGCCGTGCTTGCTGTTGAACTATGCAGGCCAAGGTGCCTTGCTACTGCGTAATCCTGAAGCTTTAGCCAATCCATTTTATATGCTGATCCCTGAATGGGCATTGTATCCAATGATTGCTTTGGCGACAGCGGCCGCGGTGATTGCCTCTCAAGCGGTGATCACAGGGGTATTCTCTATGGTCAATCAGGCGATTCAATTGCGTTATTTGCCGCGTTTGACAGTGAAACATACCTCTGAAGTTGAACGTGGTCAGATTTATTTGCCATTTATTAACTGGGCATTGTTTATCTCGGTGCTGATCTTGATCTTGCTGTTTGAAAACAGTGCGAATTTGGCCAGTGCGTATGGCGTAGCTGTGACCATGACCATGCTCTGCGGTACGATTTTGATCTCAGTTTTAGCTTATGGTTTATGGCGTTGGCCGGTTTGGAAAGTGGCGATTTTTGCAGTGCCATTTTTATTGATTGATTTGATCTTTGTTGCATCGACATCATTAAAAATTGCAGCGGGCGGTTGGGTTCCAATCCTGATTGGTGCGGTATTGTTTACGATTTTAATGACGTGGAAAGATGGTCGGGCATTGGTGCTCAATCGACTCGGTAAAGATGCTTTGCCTATTGACCTGTTTATTCGCAGTGTCAGCATGGGTAGTGAAACCAAGTTTGTTCCAGGTGATGCCGTATTCTTGACAGGAACGCCTGAGATCGTGCCTCATGCCATGTTGCATAATATTAAGCACAACAAAGTTCTGCATGAACGCAATATTATGGTTACGGTCAACACCCGAGATGTGCCATTTGTACCCGAAAATGAGCGGGTGATCACGGAAAAACTAGATGATCGATTCTATCGAATCACGATGTTTTATGGGTTTAAAGATCAGCCGAATATTCCTGCCGCTTTGGAGCATGCGTATCGTGAATTGCGCTTTGAATTTGATCTAATGCAAATCAGTTTCTTTATTTCCAGAGACCGTATTATTCATACCTTGGGTGAAGGCATGGCACCTTGGCGAGAAAAGCTGTTTATCTCTATGCAGCGAAATACCAGTCCAGTCAGCGATTTTTATCAAATTCCAACCAACCGTGTGGTTGAGTTGGGCAGTCAGATTGAAATTTAAGACGTAGATTGAACTTTTAGGCATAGATTTAAAAGTTAGACACGAAAAAGCCAGATCAATTCTGGCTTTTTTTATCTGTAATAATTAAACTTTTTTAGTCCAAAGACATAGAGATCATTCTGTTGCTTTTTCCTGGGAGGAGTATGCGAGCAAAACAACAGAATGAAGATGTTGCGTTATTTCATCCTAGAAAATACGCTGATTAGTTGATTGTCGCGTCTACATCTGCAGAGGCTTCAGGCGCAGCTTGGATGGCTTCGTCAGCAACAGGTGCTTCTGGGTTGGCTTGAATTGATGCATCTGCAGGATTTACACTTTGAGTCTCAGGTGCTGCCATAAAAGCATCTTGTTGTCCTTGAGGAGCTTCAGGCAATGCAGCCGATGCGCTATCGGCATTCACTGGCGCTTCTGCAGAAGAGGCAATGACGGGTGCAGCGTTGTTATCCGCTGATACGGCTTCAGGTGCTTGCTGTGCTGTTTCCACAGGTGCTTCAGTTACCGCGGCTTCAGGTGTATTGGCCACTGCTGTTTGTTCAGTTGGAACGGACTGCTCTGTAGGTGCAGCAGCTACACTTTGTTGTTCATTTGCGAGTGCATTTTCCGCTTCAGTCACGGCTTGTTCAGCATTTACAGGGATTGCAGGGGCATTCGGATCGATTTGGTTTGCCTGAGCCTGTTCAGGGTTTAAGGGCTGTTCTGTTGCAGCGGCATTGACTTGTCCGGCAGGAGCTTCAACCAATTGAACTTGGCCACTAGAAACTAAGTCCTGAATGGAACCAGGTTGACCATTCACGGTGGTCACAATTTTGACTTTAGATAAGCTTTCTAATGTATCACCGGGTTGAATCGGCGGTTCTGCAAATGCTGCTGCGCTCATTAAACCTGAAATTAAACCTAAACCTAAAATTTTAGAATGCATAATCACTCCGTATATTTTTATCGCAATTTTTCGTATTTTTACCTTGTCATAATTCTTGAGGCGAATTCAATGAAACATACGCAACTGCTTCATGACCTCCTATAAAGAACTGCACAACTGCGACATAAAGTTACATCAACTGCTGCTTTGTTAAACAATATTTGTGTGATTGTTAAGCAAATTAAAAAAGAAAAGTGTACTAAAATTTGCACCCTTGCTAAGCTGCGGAAAAATAGTCCTTTTAGAAGTCATTGTTGTAAGTCATGGTCAAAAAGAAACGCAATTCAGCAAATCCGCTTTCACAGTTATTTGGGCAAAATGGCATAAAAGTGCTGTTGGGTCTGGTGGCAACAGGAAGCTTTGCTATTGCTTTCGGGCAAGAAAAAATTCAACAACTTGTTTCTATGAGCAGCACTTCAAATAGCGCCTGTTTGGACCAATTTTATCGTGAAGTGCCACCTTATTTGGTCCGTGAAAGCCTACATAAAAACAGTTTTCCACTGTGTTTTAATGGCTTTAATGTCATGTATTCAGGGATATCCAAGACACCGCTTTGGGTTGCAGAAGCATTAACCCCCGCACGCCTGAGTCAAAAAATTCCGCGTGAAGATAACTTTCATGAAGAGACTCGCGTGCCGTCTGAATATCGGGCTTTGCTTTCAGACTATAAATCTTCAGGCTATGACCGTGGACACATGGCGCCAAATGCCGATATGCCCAATAAAGCTGCGCAGTTAGACAGTTTTTCTTTGGCCAATATGGTGCCGCAAGCTCCAAAAAATAATCAGCAAGTGTGGCGTGAGTTAGAAGAAGCCACACGGGCGATAGTGACCAAACAAAAGCAAGATGTCTATGTGGTGACGGGGCCGGTATACAGTGCGAAAAAATTAAAAACCATCGGGCAAGGGGTCATCGTGCCGACCGCTACTTATAAGGCGATCTATTTGCCGAAAAAAGGTGTTGCAGGCGTGTACTATGCAGACAATACCTTGCGAGATACGGCACCGACAGTCAAAGTCATGAGTATTTGTGCGCTAGAAGAACTGACTGGAATTAATTTTTTTCCAGAATTAACCGAAGACCAAAAGCGTAATACCTACCGTTTGCCACTCAAAGCCACCCAAGTAAAAGCAAATCAAGATATCGCTTATTTGCATTGGGATGCTGAAAGCCAGTGTGCTGCAGATGTCGCAGAAGACAAGATTTTAAGTTTGAAAAAAGAGTTTAAATCGAGTGGTGGATCTGTGGGCGAGACATCCACGGCAAGTAGTGGAAATGACAACAATCAAGATGCCTTGGTCAAACAATTGATTGAAGAAATTTTGCAATATCTGCTACAAATTTTGAAATAATCAAGCAGATAATAGCGTTGAACTGCGAGCGATGAAGAGGATCATTGCTTGCAGTTGAAATCTTTTTCACGTATTTCTATTGCTGCATCACTACAACAAAAAAGAAGGATATCCAACATGTTTAAAGCATTTGAAAATGACACTGCGTCGCATGCAATTCATGACTTAACACTAGAAAATGGCCAAGATCGAATTAATATTTATGGCAACTTACAGGTGACGAAAGACCAAGCAGGTTTAGCTGCAGCGAAAGCTTTACAGGCATTTTTCAATGATGTGGTGACCACGCTTGAGGCAGAAACCAACTTAGCTGAAAAAATAGCGCAGGGCGGTGAAGACAACGAAGTGGAAAATCCATTTCTTTAATGCTGTGTTATCGGCTGTCGAAGGACGCAATGCTCAATTCGGGATGAATGAAAAAAAGCTCACAGGTTGTGAGCTTTTTTATGGTGTCTTTTTCTATTTATGCGTCTTTTGCCATCAGTTTATAGATGACCGCACCAATCACCGCGCCAATGATTGGGGCTACCCAAAACAGCCAAACTTGTGATAGTGCAGCAGTTTCAGCAAAGAATGCCACACCCATACTACGCGCTGGGTTGACCGAAGTATTGGTGACGGGAATGCTGATCAGATGGATCAATGTGAGCGCAAGACCGATCGCAATTGGGGCAAAGCCAGCAGGGGCGCGTTTATCTGTTGCTCCCATGATCACAATCAGGAAGCCAGCCGTCAGCACAATTTCAATAACTAACGCTGAGAGCATAGAGTATTTGCCAGGAGATAACTCACCATAGCCATTGGTGGCAAAACCGCCGACACCGGTAAATCCGGCCTGACCTTGTACAATGATGAATAGAATAAATGCGGCGAGGGTTGCACCCAGTAATTGAGAAATAATATAGGGAGCCAGTTCTTTTGCTTCAAAACGACCGCCTGCCCACAAGCCGATACTCACTGCAGGGTTAAAATGTCCGCCTGAGATATGACCCAGCGCATAAGCAGCCGTTAATACGGTTAGACCGAAGGCCAGTGCCACGCCAGCGAAGCCAATGCCAAGTTCAGGAAAGGCTGCAGCCAAGACCGCACTACCACAACCACCAAAGACCAGCCAAAAGGTACCGATCAGTTCTGCTAAATATTTATTCATTTAAAACTCCATTTGTTTTTGTCATTTGGAATAGATTTTCAATCTTTCACTCAGCATGAGTGCAATCTAGTTGTGAAGTGTTGTTTTATTCATTTATTGAATATGCATAGATTTAATAGATTTTGCTGAAAATCACAACATTTAAAATGATAACTGTGTCACATTTTTAACTTGCTGCTTCAGTTTGCGATAAGCGCCATTGCTGTGGGGTTAAGTTTCGCCATTGTTTAAACGCACGTTGAAACGCACTCTGTTCTGAATAACCCAGCAGTAACGCAATTTCTTGCAAACTTAAATGCGGGTCTCTTAAAAATTCTTCAGCCATCATGCAGCGGACTTCCTGCATACGTTGCTGATAGGTGCTGCCTTGTTGTTGTAAATGGCGTTGTAATTGTCGGACGGAAAGATTGAGTTGCGTAGCGACATGTTCAATTTGGAACTGATTTTTTTGCAAACCCATTAAGATGGCTTGCTGTAAGCGTTGGTCGATTTGCGTGGTATTCGGCAGTTTTTCTAATAAAGACTGTGCCTGTTGCATCAACAGTTTTTGTAAAGTCTGATCGCCTTGGGAAAAAGGGCGAGACAGTTCTTGAATGGGAACAATAACCTTCGACTTTTCTTGGGAAAATCGAACTTTACAGCGAAAATATTGTTCATACTGAGCGACATTTTTCGGTGCAGGATTATGAAAATGCACTTCGTGTAAATTGATATCTTCAAAACGCATGAATAATTTTAGAAACTGCAGCATTAACGCAATCGCAATTTCATCGGTCAATTGATTGGCCATATTCATGGGTAAATCATTCCAACCGATGGAGAAAAAATCATTTTGAATATCAATCAGCAATGGACTGCCATCGAAGATTAAGCGATGAAAATCATGGTAGCGGAGCAGCGCTTCGCCCAAGTTTTCACAGGACAGGGCAATATACGCAATAATGCCAATATGTTTGGGTTGCACATGTTCAGCAATTTCTAAACCCAGCGCCGGCTTTTGGATCTTTTGATCTAAATCCATCAATAAATCACGCCAAATGGCATAATCAAAACGCTCTAAGTTTTGAACTTTATTCAATTTTTCAGGAATGGCAATGCCTTGAGCTTGATGATAAGCATAGAGCAAATGGCCCAGTCCTCCATAGACCGATCCTGTATAGTCCTTGAGTTGTTGCATATTTTTTTAATTCTAAATTTTGTCGTGTTTTGTCAATAATATTAAAAAAAACGGTCAATATCTAGCCCTTTTCATTACCTATAGTGGAGCTAATAAAAGGAGATATTGGACATGTTAAAAGGTTTTATTGCAGGGTTGGTCGTCGCCAATGCCTTTGAATGGTTCGCACATAAATATGTTTTGCATGGGACACATCGGTCAGGCAAGCCACGTTTTAGTCCAGTACCGAAAAGCATGAAATCACATTGGGAACATCATCGTGAAGTTCGAAAAACAGATTTTTATGATCATGGCTATGTTGAAGGTGTACAGAACTGGCGCACGAAAAATGAAATATTGTCACTGGTGGCAGTTTCAGCCGTATTTGTCCCGCTATTTTATCCCATTTCCAAAGGAATGAGCTTGGCAGTGCTGTATAGTGCTTGCAATTATTATTATATCCATCGTCGCGCACATCTTGAGCCAGAGTGGGCAATGAAAAAGATTCCATGGCACTATGACCATCATATGAACTCAAATCAGGATGCCAATTGGTGTGTGACTAAGCCGTGGTTTGATTATATTTTAGGGACTCGGGTGATCTCATCGGCAAAATTACAGGAACAGAATCCACTGGGTGTGTTACTACCGACAGCGATTGCCAAGCCATTGTCACACTGGGTCAATCGGGTATTTCCTGCAAAGTGGGTGGCTGAGCGTGAAAAGCCTGCTGCACTTCTTGAAACGGTCTAATATGTATGCGCTATGGGTTTTGACAACAAGTGTTGCCATCCAATTGAGCTGTCGCAATTTGTCAATAAATTATGAATCTACTGTCAATCAAATGCACTGCAAATGCCCTATATTTAAATCATCAAAAGGCTTGTACACGACGAGTTGATTGATGAAGTTGCTATGTATATTTTTTCATTTGTTTTAAGTATCAGACCAAGTGCTGTAGTTTTTCTTGGTTTATAGGAGCCGACAAGGCTCCTTTTTTTATGTCTATAGTAAATGAATTGTATGGACGATGCTCTGCTACAACGTCAATGACGTGGCATCAAAGCAACAAGGCAAAAAAAAGAGCGAATCATCGCTCTTCTTCAATCTTCATTGAAAATGAATCAATTAAAGACGCATTTCAATGCCTTGTTCTGCAAGATATTTTTTCGCTTCAGGAATGGTGTGTTGACCAAAGTGGAAAATAGAGGCCGCAAGTACTGCATCTGCTCCACCTTTTAAAATGCCATCGGCCAAATGTTGGAGATTACCGACACCACCAGAAGCAATGGTTGGAATGGTCACACGGTCATTGATATTACGCATCAGTTCAATGTCATAACCCGCTTTGGTACCATCTGCGTCCATTGAGGTTACTAATAATTCACCCGCACCGAAGTCCGCCATTTTTACCGCCCATTCGATGGCATCGATGCCGGTTTCTTTACGACCACCGTGGGTGAAAATTTCCCATTTATTATCGCCGGTTTTTTTCGCATCAATAGCAACCACAATACACTGTGCGCCAAAACGCTGAGAGGCTTCTTGTACAAATTCAGGGTTATAGATGGCAGCAGAGTTAATCGAAACTTTGTCCGCACCCGCATTTAATAACAGGCGGATATCTTCTACTTTACGCACGCCACCACCGACTGTTAATGGCACAAATACAGACTCAGCCATACGCTCTACCGTACGGTAAGTGGTATCACGACCATTTGAGGTTGCGGTAATGTCTAAGAAGGTAATTTCGTCCGCACCTTGTTCGTTATAACGGCGTGCAACTTCAACTGGATCGCCTGCATCACGAATATCAAGAAATTGAACACCTTTCACTACACGACCGTTGTCCACGTCGAGGCAAGGAATAATACGTTTAGCAAGCATAATTTTTTCCAAAAATAACAGCCGATTATGAAACTTCGCGACTTAGATGCTACACCTTAGTAGTCGGAGCGGTTATTCTATCAAAAATATGTAAGTTTTTTCGCAGGTTTTCTATGTCGGTTTATACCACTTTGACTTTAAAGGAAGTTCAGGATTTTGCAGCACCTTATGGACTGGAGGTGATTGACCTGATTCCGATTCAAGGCGGTATTCAAAATACCAACTATTTTATTGTTTGCGAAAATGGCACGCAGTATGTATTAACCGTTTTTGAAGAGATGGACGAGCAAGGTGCAGGGGAGTTGGTGCCTGTCCTCGAACACTTGGGGCAGGCTGGTCTAGCTGTGCCTGTACCGCTGAATCATTCAGGTAAAGCGATTCATAGTTTAAAGGATAAACCTGCACAGATTGCGCCACGCATGCAAGGTCAACATCCCATGCCTGCGAGCTTAGCGCAAGCAGAGGCGATAGCTGTGGCTCAAGCGAAAATGCATGTGGCTTTACAAGACTTCCCTTTGGAACGTGCAGAATATCGTGATCATGCTTATTGGTTACAAGTTTCACGTAATATACGTCCAACATTAAATGAAGCAGATACCACGTTGCTTAACAATTTGTTGGGCTTATATGACATCTTAACGGCGATGTATCCAGACCGTCCTACCGGTTTTATTCATTCTGATCTGTTCCGTGACAATACTCTATTTGAAGGCGATCAACTCAACGGCATTTTAGACTTTTATGAGTTAAATAAAGACGAACTCTTGTTTGATATTGCTATTACTTTAAATGACTTTTGTACTGAATATCCGGATGTACATTTGAATGAAGACAAAGCCATTGCCTTTTTAAATGCCTATGAAAGCGTGCGTCCATTAACCGCAGATGAAAAATCATGCCTAGAGTTATATTTGGCGATGGCGGCGGGTCGCTTCTGGATGATGCGTTTACAGGTGGCACAGAAAAATGCTGCAGAAGGCCGTACAGGTGATGATATTTTGCAGAAAAACCCTGCTGAAATGCGTAATATGCTGATTGAACGATTAAAATTCGTCACTGCATAAATTTTAAAAACAACGAGAGGGAAAAGCATGCGTGATCAAGGACGCTTAGTAGAATGGTTTGATGATAAGGGCTACGGCTTCATTCAACCGAACGATAGCACCAAAGATCGCGTATTTTTGCACATTAAAGACTTTTCCCGTCCCGGCCCACGACCAATCGTGGGCTGCGCGTTGGATTATGCTGTGATCTTAGACGAACGCGGACGCTTTCGTGCACAGCAAGTGCATTATTTAAAAGCCTCACAAACCAAAGCTACACAACGCCCCAATAAAAAAAATGTGGTGCAGATGCCGCGTCAGGCAGAGCCGATGCAAATCTTGTGCATCATTTATATCCTCGCCTTGGCGGGTTTGTCTGTGGCGGGTTTACTCAGTGGCATGGTGCTGCTTTTTGTGAGTATTATCAATGTCCTGACCTATTGGTTCTACGCTCAAGATAAAGAAGCTGCGCAAATGGGGAACCGACGCGTGCCAGAAAATACACTGCATCTTTGGTCTTTTTTAGGTGGGTGGCCGGCGGCATGGCTGGCTCAGCAACGTTTGCGGCATAAAACACAAAAACAACCATTTCGAAAAATATATTTCTGTACTATAGCCTTTAACATATTACTGATTTTATGGCTGATTTCACCATTTAATATCCTGCATATCTAGGGTGAAATGATCCGCAAAATCATCATGACGGAGAGCGAAATGAATTATTCCATTGATAAAGATCCAAACCGCCTGCTCACGATTATTTTGTATATTCTTTATATTGTGGCGATTTTTTCTGCCGGCTTGCTTGCGGTCCTCGCGTTGATTATCAATTACGTCAAACGCAGTGATGTGCGCGGCACGATTTTTGAAAGCCATTTTACTTGGCAGATTCGTACGTTTTGGTGGTATCTCATTTGGAACATCATTGCTTTCGTGCCGTTTATTTTTCTGTTCTTTACTGGCAATAATGCCAATGCCTTTGCGGGGGTGGCACTGGGAGCAAGTACCTTCTGCGTCACGGTGATCGGACTGTCTTGGTTATGGATTGTGTACCGCGCGATTAAAGGTTTAATTCGTGTCAATGACAATCGACCGATGTATGAGTGAATACAGCAGCATAATGACAAGCGACCCATGGGTCGCTTTTATTTTTTCGTTTGACCATTCGATAGGCGGCATAAAAAAAAATGCTCTTTTATAAAGCATTTGCACATAAAAGTGCTTAACTTTGGTTATTTAAGCAAAATTGACTATACATATTTAAGAAATATAACTTACATTTTTAATAAAATAACTTTGCTTATTTAATTTTATTAATTTACATATTTATTTTTATTATTATACATTTTTAATAATACAAATTTACGTTTTTACTAAAATAACTATACATTAATGTATAGTTATTTATTTAAATTATTTTCTGAATTTTTATTTAACATTACAGCAGTTTAGGTATTAGCTATAGAATCGACCACGGCGACGGCGCATACCTAAAACGTGTATTGCGCGTACCAATACCGCATACGAAACAGGATAGCTAAATCGCTGTTCAAATAATGGAACCAGATCACTTATATTTTTAAATTTTGTATTTTTTACAAATACTTGAAATTCATTCCAGTCGCGAATGTGGCCCGGTGCACCACGGTTTTTTGCGGCTTTTGGGAGCAAACTTCCGGTCTCTTCCTCCAGGCGAATCCAAGCATCCAAGGTGACTCGAGAGATGTTAAACTCTTTGCAAACAGCCACTTTGTAATCAGTTTTTTTATACATCAGAATGGCTAATTTTCTAGTTTCTAAATCATACTTTGGCATTTTTTGAATCATCATTAAAATAATGAATGAATATTATATGGCATGTTGATTGCAAAAGAACCTGTAACGCAAATAAATATAGTTCAGGTGACGTGCATGGAAACTTCAGCGTCTGTTTTAAAAAAAATGTCTTTATGGCAAGTGGTGATTATTGGTGTCGCATATATGACGCCAATGGTTGTGTTTGATACTTTTGGCATTGTGTCCGGTATTACAGATGGCCGTGTGCCGCTGGCCTATATTTTGGCTTTATTTGCCATGCTCCTCACCGCATTTAGTTATGCGCGTTTTAGTAAGCATTCGGATAAACCGGGTTCTGCTTATACCTACACTGCAGAATCTTGCGGGCCTCAAACTGGCTTTTTTGTCGGTTGGTGTTCTTTACTGGATTACATCATGCTGCCATTGGTCAATGCGCTTTTGGCAAGTATTTATTTAGAAGCAGTGATTCCAAGCGTGCCGTACTGGGCATGGGTGATTTTGTTTACTAGCTTAGTCACGCTCATCAACTGCTTCCGTATCAATATTTTGGCCAATTTAAGCATGATCTTTGTCTGTGCGCCTGTACTGCTGATGGGCTTTTTTATCTATCTCGTCATTAAAGGTATAGGGAGTGAGCAAGGTTATGCGCATGTCTTGACGCTCGCGCCGCTATTTAATGGTGATACGTCAATTTTGCCACTTATCGCAGGGGCTTCAATCCTGTGCTTTAGCTTCTTAGGTTTTGATGCGGTGACTACCATGTCACATGAAACCAAAGACCCGAAACGCACAATTCCTCGAGCGGTTATCCTAACCACGCTTACGGGCGGTGTGATTTTTATTACAGCATCCTGGTTTGTGCAATTGTATTTTCCAACCAATGTCCGTTTTAACAACCCAGATGAAGCGCTCCCTGAGATCGTCCTGTACGTGGGTGGGGCGCTATTTCAATCAGTATTTTTATGCGCCCAAATTATGAATACATTTGCTTCTGGGCTTGCCACGCATGCCAGCGCATCACGCCTAATTCATATTATGGGACGAGACGGCATTTTTCATAAAGGCACATTTGGTCAAGTGCATAGCAAGTTAGGCACACCTTTATATGCAGTATTGCTGATCGGTCTGATTTCATTGGCAGCCATTCGTTTAGATTTAGCTACAGTGGTGAGCATGATTAGCTTTGGTGCCCTCATTGCCTTTACCGCCGTGAACTTCTCCGTGTTTATGAAGTTTTATGTACGTGATGGTCAACGTCATGGTCTTAAAAATATCTGCCTGAACATGCTGCTGCCGCTACTTTCAGTGGCAGCGATTATGTGCCTTTGGGTGAGCCTAGAACACAACGCCTTGGTTTGCGGAGGTATTTGGCTGGCAGTGGGCGTCGTATTGTTCGCTTATAAAAAGTTAAGAAAACAAAATATTGTGATTGGCAATGCATATTAAGAGGCTGAAGCCTCTATAGCGATCAAACAGAATTGAATTGATAAATAGGAATGTAAAAAAATGAATACAAAGCCAAAATTTGTAGACGATGTTGAATATAAAAACAGTGTAAATGTGCAAAGCGGTAAGGAGTGGAACTGGGTCAATCCTGCTCGCGGCAGTTTTGATTTTCCAGCCAATTATTATGAAAGCTCACTGCAAGAATGGCAGGCTTTTGATGCCCTTAATGCGGATGTTGAGTGTGATGTGGTGGTGATCGGCGGCGGCTTGTTGGGCACATCTACGGCACTGCATTTGGCGGAACAGGGTGTGGACACGGTGCTGGTGGAAAAAAACCGTATTGGCAGTGCTGCATCGGGGCGTAATGGTGGACAGCTAACTCCTGGGTTGGCGCGTTGGGAAGCGGGGGAAATGATTGAACACTTTAGTTATGAGGATGCTAAACGTTTATGGCACTTCACTTCGACTGAGGCCATGTCTTTAATTGACCAAATTGCGCAGAACTATGATTTAGATCTACAACGCAAACATCAGCACATTACCGCAGCCGTACACCCAGGGCATTTGGTGGGTTTAACTGAAGGTGCAGATGCGCGTAAATATTTGGGTGAAGACCATACCCAGATTATGGGCAAGCACGAGTTGTTTGAGCATGTGAAATCGGAAAATTATTATGGCGGTTTACTCGATACTCTCGGCGGGCATATTCATCCCTTGGCATTAAACCGTGGCCTTGCTTATGGTTTTAGCCAGCAAGGTGGCAAAATCTATGAGCAAACCGAAGTGCTGTCGGTGGATGAGCGTGAAGATGGGATTTACGTGACAACCACTGGCGGTGTGATTAAAGCACGTAAGAGCGCCGTGATTGGGGTCCATCATGCCTCATTTAAACTGCTGCAAAGCCATAATCAAACCACCATTCCATTTTATACTTATGTGTGTACCACAGCGCCCTTAGAGCTCGATCTTGCTGAAATTCTGCCGAGTGATGCGCCTGTGTACGATACGCAGTTTCAAATTGATTATTATCGCGGTGTATCTAAAAACCGTTTGCTATTTGGCGGTGAAGGGACGGGCTCTTGCTGGACGCCTGAAAAAACCCATGATTATTTACTGAGCCGAATCAAGCATGTGTTCCCGCAATTGACACAGGTTGAGCTGGACTTTGTTTGGAGTGGCACCACAGATTTAACCATGAATGGCGCAGCCGATAGCCGTAAGTCCGATGGGAAATATCCGATTTATGCGGTACAAGGCTGGAGCGGTCATGGCGTGGCGCAAACCGTGCGTATAGGCAAAGCCATTGCCGATGATTTTTGTGGCAATGCCGATGACTTTAAAATGCTCACCAGTATTCAGCATCAGGACATTTTGTTTGGTCGCGCACTTGCACCAATGGTGATTCCAATGGCGAAAACCGCTTATGGGCTGGGGGCAATGGTCAATCCGGGCAAGATGGTGTCCTTCTAAATTTAAGTCTTTTTTATGAAGGATATCGCTTAAAAGAGCCCTCATTATTGAGGGCGCTTTTGCGTGTTAAGGCATTTCTTCTGTAATTTTGTCTTTATTTTTCTTTAAGAATTTCGGCCGCCATTCACTCACAATCACACCGAGAACCACGCAAAGCCCGCCAATAAGGGCGAGCGGTGTTAAGCGTTCACCAGCAAGTCGCCCAATGATCGCGGCCCAAACCGGTTCACCTGCATAGATGATTGCTGCCTGTGCAGGATCAACCATACGCTGCGCCCAGTTCATCACCAGTTGAATCACGGCGCTGGCAAGCCCCAATCCGCAGAGTACAGCGATTAATGGCCATTCAAATTTTGGCAAAGTGGTTTCACCCACCAGTGGGGCAAAGCAAAAACAGAACAGAGAGGCAAATGCCAACTGTAGAACCGTCACTCTGCGCAGATTGACGCGGGGCGCAAAATAGCTGATCAAGATAATTTCAAAGGCAATGGCAATCGAACCGAGCAGCGTAATGATTTGTCCAAAGTTGAGCTGAATAGCGCCAAAACCATTACCCGTTAAAAAGACCAAACCGACAAAAGCCAAACTTACACCCAGCCATGTCATCACATGTGGTTTATGCCGAAAACACAGCCACATAAAAATCGGAACCAGCGGTACATACAGCGCTGTTAAAAAAGCCGATTCACTGCTGCTGATGCTTTGTAAGCCGACCGTTTGCGTCGCATAGCCGATCGCAATCACCGCGCCAATACTTGCGCCCGCAATGACATCGTATTGAGAAAAATGTCTAAGATATTTGAGCGATAACAGACTCACAGCCAGTGTAGCTGCGGCAAAACGTAGACCGACAAACAGCACTGGACTGCTAAAATTTAAACCGTATTGCACGGTGATAAAACTGGCGCCCCAAATCATGGTAATCAGGATGAGTGCGAGCTGCGGAAACTTGGCTTTCCAAGCAGATTGGACGGTTGGCATGTGTATTTGAATGTTCAAAGAGGAGAAATAAAAAAAGAGGCCCGAAGACCTCTTTTCTGCTCGGGTAAATTACAAGCTTTGTTGATCAAGCAGTAATTGAGCTTCACGAAGGTTCAATGTGCCTTCATAAATTGCACGACCGGTAATCGCACCTAAAATGCCCGGTTGGCCTTTTAAGTTACGCACGTCGTCAAGGTTGGTCACGCCACCCGATGCAATAACAGGTAAGCCTGAATATGTTGCAAGGTTTACGGTTTGTTCAACGTTCACACCTTGCATCATGCCATCACGTGCGATGTCGGTGTAGACGATGCTCGATACGCCGGCATCTGCAAAGCGTTTTGCCAAATCAGTAGCTTTCACGTCTGTGACATTTGCCCAACCATCTGTTGCCACCATGCCGTTCATGGCATCGATACCAACAATGATATGGCCTGCAAATTTTTTGCACGCTTCTTCAACAAATTCAGGCTCTTTTACCGCTTTTGTACCAATGATGACAAACGAGACGCCTGCATCAAGGTAGTGTTCAATGGTTTCAAGAGAGCGGATACCACCACCAATTTGAATTGGTAATTCAGGCTGTGCTTTAGCAATCGCTTCAACCACAGGCTTATGAATCGGTGTACCAGCGAAAGCACCGTTTAAATCTACCAAATGTAAGCGACGCGCGCCTTCATTTACCCAATGCTGTGCAGTTGCCACTGGATCGTCAGAAAATACGGTATCGTCTTCCATACGACCTTGTTTTAAACGGACACATTTGCCATCTTTCAGGTCAATTGCAGGGATGATCAGCATGCTTTCGCTCCTTGCTCAATCAAATTAAGAATGAATTTGTACCTAATCTTATCAAATAAACGGCTATTCACTAAATGCTAATATCAGAATTGATGAATTAAAAAAGCCTGACATAGGTCAGGCTAGTGCAAATAAAGGATTGGATTTTATTGTTGGTCTATAAAAATGCGCTGTGTATTAGCGTTTTTAGTCATTAAACATAAGCGGTTGTTTGTAATAAATCGCTGTTTACGGATTGAAGTAAGCTACCGACATCGTATAAGGCTTGATTGAGGACTGTGGTACTTTCACCGACCACTTGAACGAGATTACCTACCACAGGGAGTTCAGTGGCAATCGATGTAATCGGTACAATGTCATCCAGTAAGGCATCTAAAGTGCCTGAAACATCTTGCACGACACCACCCACACTTGCTAATGGATCATTCAGGACGGCTGTTAATAATTCGGTAGGATCAATACTGGCTACATAGTCGCCCGTTTCAGCCAACAAGCCAGTTAAATTACCCGCAGTTTCGCCTACTGCATCCAATAGACCGCCCAGCAATGGCAAGTCAGAAAGTGCGGCTGTGATTGGTGTAGCAACCCCACTGAGATGATCAACCAAACCTGCAACTTCCGTCACGGTTTGACCGACCACACCAGTTACGCCATTGAGAGTGGTTTGCACCCCACCAAGAAGATCACCCGTCGCCAGTTGATCGGTTACCGAATGTAAGCCTTCGCCTAAGGTGCCGACCAACTGATTTTCAACTGCGAGTACTTTTTCGATGGTCCCACCAATGAGCGGAAGCTCAGTCAGTGCATCCGTTAAGGGCGCTGTTAAGCTACTTACGGTCTCTAATACGCTGTCTACTGTATCCAAAACAGTATTTAAAACCAGTCCAACCGCTTTACTGATCCCTTGTAAAGTCAGGCTGAGTACACCGCTGATTTTTCCTGTAAATAAGTTCAACATGTCAGGTTCTCCAAGCTTTTAAATTATGATGTGTTATGTATTTGGCAGACTTGTTTTAGCAAAAGGAGATTGATGAAAACAAATTATGAAAGTATAGAAAGAATGAGATAAATCATGTAATTCTGCTAGAAAACACAGAGAGATCAAAACCTTAGCTGAATAAAAATATAAATGTATATTAATGTAATTAAAATGAGTTAAATCAAAGATATAAATGTACTTAAAAGGTGCGATTTTATTGTTTTTAGACTGTGTTGTGACTATTTTTAAGGCAATAACGTACTGTTTAAATCTCTAGTGCAAATAAACTGCAAATTCATTGGCACTCTTCAGCCGATCTTTGCACTTGGTCATGCCATAGATTGGGGCAATATCCAGTTACAGAGCAGTTACATCGCTGAATATAAATTAAATCATTAAAATAATTAAGGATTTATAAATTCATGTGCGGACGAATTCTTAGTTTGAGAGAAGTATTGGGAATGGTTTTGGGTAATAAGCCACGTTGTAATAATTCTTCAAAGACCAAAACAGGGGCATAGGCATCGGCAGCGGCATAACGAATTTGCTCCGGACTTAAGCGCTTTTTGGCCCAATTCGAGGTGCTGACCGATTTAGATTTTGGAAAATTCACACGAAAAAGCAGTGCCATGGCATTTTTTAAACCTAAAGGTTGGCTTAAGCCAAAAGAAGCAAAGCACTTGGAGAGTTCCAATACACTATTCAGTTCGATGCCTTTTTTACGAAATAAATGCGCATCATTTTTTAAGCCAAAACCCACTTTAATTTGATCACGATTACTCAAGATCGGTCTTAAAAAATCCCAAGTGCATTCGTTCATTTGAAACAACCATGCCTGTTGCGCCGTCGCGAGTTGGATTAAATGTGGGCCGGTAGAGACCTCACCTTTACGAAAAGTCGGCTTAGATTCAGAGTCGAAACCGAATAAGGCAGTTGTCTGTAATTCATCGGACCAGTGTTGGCATTGTTCGGCATTGTGAATGACATGGATCTGCTCTGGCACTAAATTTTGGAACAATGGAAAATCTTTAATCTGTTCTTTTGTTGGCAAAATAGGTGTCAGTAGAGCATCAGTCATTGTGATTCAATTCAAAGGCTTGTTGTTGCAGCCTAGAGCGTTTAGTAGGGAAATGCAAATACCGAGAAGTGGCGTTGAGCATGAGCCATTGACTCACCTGCCTGTCATAGCGCGTTGCTATGACAGTGACCAATAGGCTTAAAGTCAGTGACGACTTAAAATAGAAAACGCGCAGTAAATAATACATTTACCAAGATCAGTAAGAATAAACCGATAAAGAGAAAGGCGAGGACCACTTCCCATGTTTTGGATGTACGTGGCTCGCCATATTGATTGGCATTTGCAGACCCCGGGATGAGTATCAGCGCAATGCACATGACGATATTGAGCAACGGAATCAACTCTAAGAGTGCAAACCAGCCTGAGAGATTAAAGTCATGCAAACGACGCACTGAAAAAATCATCAAAGGGATCAGCATTAAAATATTTAGGATCAATCCAATCACTTGCGTCATTGGATTTTCAGCATGAGCTATTAGGGCATTGAGGGTATTGGGCATCATGCTGACGATCAGTAGCATCAATATGCTCAGCATGAGGCCATAGAAGACATTCCAACCGATAAAAGACATGCGATTAAAACGACCGTCACGGTTCCAACCAGAGTTTATATTGGGTGAATTATTCATATTAAATGATCTTAAATTATCGTAAAAAGTATAGTTATCATTCATTTTTAGCCGCAAAAAAATTGAGCTAAAAACGACATAAAAATGTGAAAAAGTACAGGATTTGATCCTGAACATAAAAAGCGCGTTGATTATAAAGGTAAAGTACAAAAAAAGCCCACATGTGTGAGCTTGTTTGAGTAGATGTATTGCTGTTTAGAGCGATCTAGGCGGCATTTAATGATTTATCATTATTGTTGTTGAATCGTGGTTTGCTGAGAGCGGATCACATAGTTTTGGTAAGACGGAATCATGATCGCAGCAAGTATCCCGACTATAAACACCACGATATACAAAACAGCCAGCACTGTTTCCCAGCCTTTGGTCGGGCGTGGTTGTCCAAAGCTATTACTACCGCTATTACCCGGTGCAAATAACACATAGAGCGCAAATAATATATTCACTACAGGAACTAAGATCAGCAGTGCAAGCCATCCAGAATGGTCTCGGTCATGTAAACGACGGATTAAGAAAATGACGCTGTAATAAATGACGATGGCATACATGATAAAGAAAATAATCATGAGTGGCGTCGACATTGCACCCTCAGTCAACGCATTTTGCGCACCGGGTATGAGCAGGCCGACTACAACAGCAATTAGCGTAAAAATAATGCCGAGAAGTAGATTCCATGCAAGATATGCGCGCCGGCTAAAGCGGCCACTGGCTTGGGTCGGTGAGTCAGATGTGAATGTATTCAATATTATTCCTAGGCTTTGGTATTTTTATAAGTAGGCAAATTCTAAAATGAATATGTAGAAAATAAAAGGATGAAAAATAAACAGTACAAAAAAGCCCGCAAGGAGCGGGCTTTTTTGCGGTGAAGGAATTTTAAATATCCCATTCCACAAAGTTTTTCAGCAATTGCAGGCCGGCTGTATGACTTTTTTCTGGGTGAAATTGTGTCGCAAACAAGTTTTCCTTGTGAATTGCGGTACAAAATTTCAAACCATAGTCACAGGTTGCAGCGACTATGCTTGAATCTTGCGGCTCTACATAGAAGCTATGTACGAAATAGAAACGAGCATCTTGCTCAATGTTTTTCCACATCGGGTGGATAGGGTCTGCCTGATGCACTTGGTTCCAGCCCATGTGCGGCACTTTTAATCCTTCTACATCAGGGAAGCGTTTAACCGAACCTTCAAAAATACCCAATGCATCTGCACCGCCATTTTCTTCGGAATGCTGCATTAGGGCTTGCATACCGACACAGATCGCAAGCACAGGTTTATTAAATGCCGCTTTACGGACCACTTCATCAATGCCTGCATCATGCATGCCTTGCATACAGTCACGCATTGCTCCCACACCGGGGAACACAATTTTATCTGCTTGTGCAATCAGCTTAGGATCATTGGTGACATCAACAGTTGCGCCCACGTGTTCGAGGGCTTTTGCTGCTGAGTGAAGATTTCCCATGCCATAGTCAAGAAGGGCAATACGGGTCATTACAATGTTCCTTTGGTAGACGCAACAGTATTTTCGGCACGCGGGTCAACTTCACACGCCATACGTAATGCACGGGCAAAGGCTTTAAATACGCTTTCAATTTGGTGGTGGCTGTTTTTACCTTTTAGGTTATCGATGTGCAGCGTCATTAACGCATGGTTCACAAAACCTTGGAAAAATTCAGAGAAAAGATCCACATCAAAAGTCCCGATGCGCGCGCGAGTGAATGGAATATCCATCCACAGACCCGGACGGCCAGATAAATCCACCACAACACGACTCAGTGATTCATCCAGCGGCGCATAGAAGTGACCGTAGCGACGTAAACCTTTTTTATTGCCCAGTGCTTGAGCAAAGGCTTGGCCAAGTGTAATCCCACAGTCTTCTACGGTATGATGATCGTCAATTTCAAGATCGCCATCACAATGAATATCAATATCAAACAGACCATGTCGCTTGATTTGATCAATCATATGATCTAAAAATGGAACACCAGTGTTTAAAGTGCCTTGACCAGTACCATCAAGATTCACACGAACTCGAATTTTGGTTTCGTTGGTGTTTCTTACCACTTCACTGATACGATCTGTCATAGACACGTTCCTCAAATACGTCAAAATGATTGATGTAAAAATATTTTCGCTGTGACGAAAAGTCACCGCATATTAGATTGCTCAGGAGGGTTTATCAATGCCTATTACCGTACATGCCTATACTTCTTTGGAAAATGATGAAGTGCGCAGCCAGCTTGAGCGACTGTATGACACCAGCCCTGAGTTTAGCGACGGTTCCGATGCGATTGAACAACTTGAGCAGAACTTAGCTCAGTATACCTTAGTTTATACTGCAGAATTTAATACAAAATTGATTGGCGCGATTTGGTGTACAGGCCAAGGTGAAAGCAAAACCCTTGAATATATTGTGGTACACCCTGCAAATCGTGGGCGTGGTGTTGCAGAGCGCTTGGTCAGTGAGGCTACCCGTATGGAAGAAGAAAAAGGGGTGAAGACTTTTGAGCCGGGTTGTGGCGCGATACATCGCTGTTTGGCGCACATTGGTAAAATTACTGCGGCTGAATAACTGGTCCCCCAATTGAAAGCAGCCATTGAGCTGCTTTTTTGTTGGATAAATACGTTGTCGTCACAGTAATTTCAGCTGTGGAAATTTAAAAGCACTCAAAAAATAAGCAAATAATGTGAAATATTGATTTAAAAATAAACATTTGCACAAAAAAGTGCAACGGATGCTTGACGCCATGAGACTGAAATTGTTTAATACGCCCCATCGGCGTGATAGCTCAGTAGGTAGAGCAACGGATTGAAAATCCGTGTGTCCCCAGTTCGATCCTGGGTCTCGCCACCATATTCAAAACTGATTTTTCAGTTTATCAATCCCTGATCCCATCAGGGATTTTTTTTGCCTAAAAAATATGCATACGAAAAATATTTTTATAAATATGATTGACTAATTGACTGAGATACGGCTTAATACACCGCATCGGCGTGATAGCTCAGTAGGTAGAGCAACGGATTGAAAATCCGTGTGTCCCCAGTTCGATCCTGGGTCTCGCCACCATATTCGAAAAAACCTCAAACCATTGTTTGAGGTTTTTTTTTGCCTGTTGTTTTTTCGGTTGTTTATCATTTACACAATTTAACTGCTACAATCTACCGAATATAATTTGACTAATAGTTAAAAAAATTTTTAAAAATAAAAGGTATGACAATGCATATGAACAAAATGTTAATGGCTTTAACTGTAATGACAAGTGCTTTATTAACAGCATGTGGTGGTGGAAGCAGTGGGAGTTTTAATTCATCTTATGAAAAAGAATTTACTTTTGGTACTCAAACCTATATTTGCCGCAGTGAAAAAGCAGCAAATGCATGCGGTAGTGCAAGTCGAGATTGTTCAGCGTGTGATCTTAAAACACCGTCTACAAATGTGATCACGGCAATATGTACTCAACCTGTAGCAAATACCCATAAAGTGACAACAGCAGGCTGTGTATTAAAGCTAACAAATGATACCCAGACAGGAATCTGTACATCAGAAGGATTAAGATTATTGTCAGGCAGTAATCGAACTAAAGAAGAAGTGAATCAGGGGGCATTATTTACAAATGGAAGTTTGAAAATCACGCTGGCGAATAACGTGACTGAAACGATTACGTGTAATTAATGCTGATGAAATTCATTGTGCCAATGTTGATTGGACTCGTCTGTTTTGGATTGGGCTATTTAATAGCCCCGTCTAATACTGTATCTGATGATCCTACAGTTATAGAAAGTAATAGAGATCAGACAGGGATTAGGTTTATTCAAAACCTTCAGCAGAATATACCTGAGCAGTCTGAAAATAATATCGAATTACAACAGCAACTTAAAAATCAAATGACTCAGGTGAATGCCGTCATTGATCAGGCGACACCACAACAGTTGGATCAATATTTAAAACAAGCTTTTCCCAGCTATGATTTATCGGCAATAAAAAACAAACGCGAATTTGCGAAGCATCTTGTACGCGAATTTGTTGATGCAACAAATAATCCTCATGAGCCTATGAGTGGACGAGCCGCGGTTATGGCACAGCAAGAATACGGGGTTGAAAATGTACTGCCGCGTGACATTTATGCAGAGCAGCAGTTGTTTGCTCACTTTGATACTTTAGGAAAAACTCCGAATAATGAGCAGGTTTTTGTACGTTGGAGCGATCAATCTACTGGAGAAGTGCTGTTTTTTATGCCTCAACGGATTAGTGCTCAGCGTGAACAGAATTGGGTCAGTTTTAGTCCTGTCGCTGGCTGGAAGCCAGGGCATTATGATGTGAAATATTATCAAATGAATGATCAATTAAGCCCGATTGCACAGACCAGTTTTTATATACAGCACGTGATTGAGTAAATATTTGAAGCTCAAATTTTATCGCTGAAGCTATGACTTAAGTGCTAGTTTCCGACCCTAAAAATTCGATTAAACTGATAAAAAAATAAACAATGAATCTCCGCAATGAAAGACCTTTTCTCTACAGGGAGTGCGCTGTATCAACAATCACGTCCAAGTTATTCTGCTGAAGTCGTCGATAGCATCTTGCAGCATGTTGCCGTGCGTGAACTGGCATGGGACTGTGGTGCAGGTTCAGGTCAATTTACCAAAGGTTTGGCGCCCTATTTTCAACAGGTTTTAGCGACAGATCTGAGTGCCGAACAATTGGCACAAGCACCCAATTTAGACAATGTACGTTATGAGCAAGCTAGCGCAGAACATTGTCCGCTTGCTGACCATTCAGTGGATTTAATCACAGTCGCGCAAGCGATTCATTGGTTCGATTTTGCTGCCTTTTATGCAGAAGTACGACGAGTATTGAAACCCCATGGTCACATCGCCATTGTGGGCTATGGTCTGATTCAATTTGAACATACGAAATTAAACCAACTCTTACAGGATCTGTATTTTGTCACGTTAAAGGGCTATTGGGACGTTGAACGTCGTTACATCGACGAAGAATATCGCAGTATTCCGTTTCCATTTCAGGAGTTAGCGACACCTCAGCTGTTTTTAAATTATAGGTGGAGTGCACAGCAAATTTTGGACTATTTGCAAACGTGGTCTGGGTTAAAACACTACCAAAAACAACATCCAACACATCAACCGTGTGCAGCTTTGCATGACTTCTTTAGCCGCCATCTGCAGCAAGAGTTTGCTTTGTCATTTCCTGTGCTGTTAAGAATCGGGACCGTATAAAAAAGAAAAAGTAGCCGCAATATAGATAGATAAAGGATGAAATCTTAAGTCTAGAATGAGCAACGTGAGGTTTAAATAAGCTGTACTCACGTGCCGTTTGTCGGGCTTAAATCTAGTAAATTGATTAATTGTTGTACAATAATGGCAGTGTAAATTTTTTCAATTTTCTATTTTTAAATCTCTCGGAATGAACATGATGAATCTCCCTAAATCTGTTTCCTTTTTGGTTTTTGTTAGTGCAGCAATGACGGCTATGAGTACTTTGGCTGCGGAAAAAGCCACTACAAAAGCTGAGGATACCGAACAACAAGCTATTCAGATGCCTGCTTTAACCATTATGGCAGAGCGTGAAATGCGTGCAGAGACGGGCATTGTTGAGTATCAAGAGCAGGTGGATCGCCGTAAAGCCTTACAGCAACGGGTGATGCAACTTGAGCGCGATACGCAAAACAAAGGTGTCGATGCAACAATCGTGTCAAATGTAGATGTCTTGCCTGCGACAGCAGTGCCTGATATGTCCAATTTATCACCTTTGATGCAGCAGCATGTTTTAGATATTGCCGCAGGTTTGCAGTCTTCTGACCCACGCAATGGTTTATATATTATGTTGCAACCCTTTGGGATCGACCGTAATGCAACCAATGTGCAAATCAGTCGTGATCAAATCAATCTTGGCAATATTGACCGTCAGTTAAATACCAATCCGATCAAGACCCCATAATCGAATACATCTCTATAGCAAATTGAAGGCGAAAATTCATGTTTTATCCATGAATTTTCGTTTTGATGACGTGCGCAATTTAAGTGTATTGACATTGATGTTTTCAAATAGCCTTCTTAAAAAGCATGGCTATTTTATCGTCAACCTTCAAACTTTTGGTTAAACTGAATAAAAGGGCATTCGGAGCTCATTATGCCGCGTATCTTTGTTGTCTTAGCCAGTGCTACGGTATTGGTCTTTGGATGGATGTTTTATCAATATTCAGTACAGCAAAAAGAAGCTGTGCAACTCTCGACCTATGAAACGGTTTTGCGCGAAAAAACCGAGCAAATTTTTCAGCAAGCTCAGCACTGGGAAGAGCCGATACAACTCAATGTGACAGATGCACGGCTAACGGGTGATTATAAAATCATGTCGGATTTTATTTTGAGCCAAATGCTGCAGCGTGCAGAAGCGCGAAATCAATATATTCGTGATCTTAAAGCACTGAATTGGGATAAATTTCTCGACATCGATCGCTTGTTGCAAGATAAAAAAAACCAATATCAAGAGACTGAGCAAATGCTGCAACAGGTGCATGCTGTGGTCGATGCTTATGAGCAAAAAACTACACAGCAAGAGGAAAATGGTTTAGCTCAGGCCAAACAGTTGGCGGTCAAACAGGTGTTTCGTCAGCAAATTGCCCAGAGTTTAAGAGACAGTCGTGATAGTGATGAGTCGCATGCTTTATTTGAGTTAGAAAAGCAAAGCTTGGCGAAGGCTGATGAGCTCTTTGCTGTGCTGAAAGCCAATAAATGGGAAAAGAAAAATAAATTATTTATGTTCTATGAAGATGCGCCTTTAAAGCAGTTTAATCAGCTTTATACAGAGATGTTAGCGCTCAATGCGCAAATGGATGAGATCCGCCAAAAGAACCGTTCAGAGTTGAAACAAAAGCTTTAACTGACTGTCATCACTCTTTCAAATTTGCACGATAAAGTGGCTTATAGCAGGGTTTTACATCATATAGAGGTCCATGCTCATGCGAACTATTCAGATTTTTGATGATATTCAGCAGGTCTATATCGACTTTATTGCGAACCGCCAATATCCACGTTTGGAAAGTTTAAACAATTGGGGCAAGAACCGTTTTTTCTTCAGTCAGTATTTTCGCATGATTGAAGATTGGCATCTGACTGAACAAATTGTGATTGAATTTAATCAACAATTTTATAGTTTGGATACAGGGACGGCCCCTGACTTTATGGATCAAGATAAATACATGGCTTGGTTGATGGAACAATTACAAATATTAAAATAAGTCCTTTTCATTCAAATTATTCAGCACAGCTTCAAGACATGTTATACAAGTGAAAGCCATCCTTTAGCGGATGGCTTTTTTGTTGCTATCGAGCATCAATTTGGGAGCTGAGTTCCGAACTAGCATGAATAACGCAAAAAACATTGGCTTTAAAAACAGTCTTCGATTGTTTAAATTGCAAATTTAATACAACTATTAATCAATAGTGTGACTTAAATCACTTAAAATACGCCGAAAATTTAAACATAAATTTTTAGCCAGCAGCCCATAACGCATAAGAAGCTGAGCTGTATTGAACTTGCAATCATTCTAACCTTAGACCGATTGGCTTTGAATGAAAGGTTTATCGCCATTTTTAGAGACGATTTTTTTAGCGTATGAAAAAATTAATACTGTTATGGCTTGCCATATGTGCGGTTTCATTGGTGTCGATAGGCTATACCTATGAATTATTCATTAGCCCTGTTTGGGTGGTAAATGTATTCGCGGCCTATGGCATGATTTTAGTGCGGAAGCATTTAAGCCACGATTTACTGATCGTGCTCTATGCTTTTAGTGCGATCTTTGTGGCTTCGCTGATGGTCGATCCCGCCAAAACTTTAGAAGATAAATTTCTCCTGTGTGCGATTTCGGCATTTCAAATTTGGGTATTTATTAAAGCCTATTTGGCACTGAGCCATTTAAAAAAGCGCCGCTTTAAACGAACCCTGATGTTAGCTGTTCCGAGTATCGTGGGTGCTTTTGCAGGCAGTCTGTTGTTCGTGGCATGCTTTCAGATGGACAACCAATACTTTGCCTTTGTTGATTATTTTCTAGAGCAATTTGCAACAAGTTTGGCTGTGGTGTGTTTATTATTTGGTGTTCAGCGCTGGATGAATGTACCGTGGATGGATTATGGCTATCTGATCGTGGCATTGGCCGTGCAATATGTGATCTCAAATGATCAGATCTTCTATGCTTGCATGGTCTTGCCTTTATTGATGTGTTATTACGCGATCAAATACGACCTCAAAACTTTTTGCTGGCTGATTGGCTTAATGACGCTGATCTGTGGCTGGTATGGTGCCATGCCATTGGCTGGGGAATATTGGTCAGATGCACAAGTACATATGCTTTCGCGGATCAGTTCTTATCGTTTGGCATTGGGTATTTATCTGATCATTTTTCTGTTTATTTGTGAGCTGTATGCACGAAATAAAAGCCTTTATTTGGCTTTGCAACGTGTGAGTTTTTGCGATGAGTTGACGGGGCTGAAAAATCGCCATGCCTTTAAAGAACAAATATTTATAGAGGGTGCGGTTGATAAAGGCTGTGTCATTTTGCTCGATGTCGATAATTTTAAAAAAATTAATGATCAATATGGGCACCAAATGGGGGATAGTGTTTTGGTGCATTTGGCAAAAATCTTAAAAAATTGTAGTCCACGCGCGAGTTTTATCAGTCGCTGGGGCGGTGAAGAATTTTTAATTTTGCTCGAAGGTGCAGATTTGGAGCAGGGTAAAATGTTGTGTGAAACAATTTTGGAACGCTGCGAACATGTACCGTTTCGAAAAGATCAATTAAGGCTTGATGTCAGCTTTAGTATGGGCTTGGCCGAGTTTCAACAGTTGAGTTTGTCTAATTACTCCACGACTCTACAGCATGTCGATGCCTGCCTATATCAGGCGAAATCACAAGGGAAAAATCAGTTTGTTTATCAAAAGATTATTCCGTTAGCAGAAAGCAGTATTGCAGTCTAAATGGGCAAAAAAAAAGATGCCGTGAAGGCATCTTTTTTAGCATTTAATCAATGATTAAGCTGCTTTTTTGAACCAAGAAAAGAACCCTTTTTTCTCAGCTTTTGCTGCTTCAGCTTTTTTCTCTGCACATTTTTTAGCGCAGTCTTTTTTCGCTTCAGCTTTTACTTCTTCAGTTTTAGTTTCAACAGCTTCTTTTGCATTAGTTGCTTTTTCTACAGCTGCATCTTTTGCTTCAACAGTTTTTGCAACGACAGCATCTTTAGTTGCTACAGTTTTTGCTACAGTCGCGTCTTTTGCTGCAACAGTGTTCGCAACAACAGCGTCTTTAGCCGCTACAGTTTTTGCTACAGTTGCATCTTTTGCTGCAACTGCAGTTTCTTTAGTTGCTGCTGCTTTTTCTACAACTGCTTTTTTCATGTCAGCATTTTTTGCTTTAGTAGTTTCTTTCACTGTTAAAGTTTTAGTTTGAGTCGCTTTTTCTGCAACAGCCACTTGAGTTTTAGCAGCATCTTTAGTTGCTTGAGCAGTAGCTACAGTTGCAGTTTTCGCTTGTGCAGCTTGAGCTTTTACAGCTTCAACAGCAGTCACAGGTTTTTGTTCTACAGCAGTAGTTGCCATAGCAGAAGTTGTAGCAGCAACTAAAGCAACAGCTAAAGTAGTTTTGATCGCGTTCATAGTCATCACTCTATAAAACTTAGTTAAAATAAGGCATTGTAAATTTTATGCCTTATCAACAGCGCTTAGGTTACACGGCACAGAGTGAGTGATTTGATTGTGTGAATATTCCACCAATGTTACAAACGAATAACATGGTGTTACGGAGAAAAACAAACAAAAACAGCGTGCATTGCACAGCATTCGAAATTTTCAATTCAAAGCTGATTTAAAATCACTGTTAAAGCCGTTATGGTGAATATACATTTCCGCCATTGGTATGGCATAAAAATAACGTCGCATGAGGGATAACGTCAGATGCAGCAGCTTATTTGTTATAAACAGCTCCCTGTGTGGACGCAGCAGTCGATTCCACAAGGTTTTAAACAACAGCACAATACCAAAGCAGGCACATGGGCAAAACTCACCGTGCTGCAAGGTGAAGTAAATTTTGCCATGTTAGATGCGTCTGGAAATGTCCTCTCGACGCATGTATTTAGTCCAGACCTACCACCGCCGTTTATAGAACCACAGGCGTGGCACAAGATTATCTCTGCGAGTGATGATGTGCAATGTCAGTTAAGTTTTTATTGTTTAGCACAGGATTATTTTTATAAGAAGTATCAGCTCAGCCCAACACATTCAGAGATTTTGGCAGCGACACCATATTTGCAAGGTGGTCGAGCTTTGGATGTCGGCTGTGGTCAGGGGCGTAATTCGCTGTACTTAAGTCAGTTGTCTGAGCAGCGTTTTGAGGTGGATGCATGGGATGTCAATCCACACAGTTTGCACAAGCTGCAAGAGGTGATCGCTGCGGAAGGCATTGAAAATATTCATGTACAGCAGCGTGATCTAAACGCTGACCCAAGCATTGCAGGTACATACGACTTTATTTGCTGTACCGTGGTGATGATGTTTTTAGAGGCCAATACAGTCAAGCCGCTGATTCAGCAGATGCAGCAAGCGACAAATATCAATGGTTATAAACTGATCGTTTGCGCGATGGATACGCCTGATCTGCCTGCGCAGCCTGACTTTCCTTTTGCGTTTAAAGCAGGGGAGTTAAGTGCGCTTTATGAGGGCTGGAATATTGTGAAATACAATGAAAATGTCGGTGAGCTGCATCGGGTGGATGAGCAAGGCAATCGGATTAAGCAGCATTTTGCGACTTTGTTGGCGCAGCGGGTTTCACAATAATTTTTGAAAATTTATTGATTTCACAATGGAAATTCCCTCTCCTTTTTAAGGAGAGGGCTAGGGTGAGGATTTTATTAAAAATGCCCCCTCATCCTAACCTTCTCCCAAAGGGAGAAGGAACGTTCAGTATGTATTTCAATACCTACTAAAGTTTGCTTTTAGATAAGTAGAATTTTAAATATTGTAAGTTTAATATGGCTATTTTATTGAATTTTATAATATTTAGAGGGTGTTGTGGATATAACTGAAAGTTTGAAAGGCATAATTAAAGATAGTCCTACAGCTCCATTCTTATTTATTGGTTCTGGTTTTTCTAGAAGGTATTTAGGTTTAGAGGATTGGAAAGGGTTATTAAGTAAATTTGGGGCAAAATTACCGACTGGATTTATTCGTTATGTAAGTGAAAGTAATGGTGATTTGGCTTTAGCAGCTGAAAAAATGGCTGAACCCTATTCTGAATATTGGTGGTCATTACCAACTTCCGAGGAAATAGCAAATCGCCCTGAATGGCATACACATATATCTTCACCACTTAGACATGATATTTGTGAGTATTTAAATGCTGTAATTTTGGATGAGAAGAAGCATCAAGAAGAATTAAATATACTTACTTCTAAAAAGACAATTATTGATGGGATTATTACAACAAATTGGGATTTGCTTTTAGAAAATATATTTATTGATGATAAATATAAAGTTTATATCGGTCAAAGCGATTTATTATTTTCAAACCCTCAAAAAATTGCCGAAATTTATAAAATTCATGGATGTTGTTCAGACCCTAAGTCACTAGTTTTAACTAAATCTGATTATGAAGATTTTCACAAGAAGAACCCTTACTTAGCAGCAAAACTTTTATCAATTTTTTTAGAGCATCCAATTTTATTTATAGGCTATTCTTTACATGATGAAAATATAAAATCCATCTTATGTTCAATTTCTGCAATGATGACTAATGATGAGCATAAGCAAAAACTTGCAAAAAATTTGATCTTTATAAATCGTTCACACGGTGATGAAGATTCAATTTCTAATACGCATTTTTCATTTGAAGAAGGGAAAAGTATCCCTATTACTCAAATTAAAACAAATGACTTTGGGAAAATTTACTTAGCATTACAGGATAAAGAAAGAAAAATTCCTGCTCATATTTTACGTATTTTTAGAGAGCAGTTTTATCAGATAGTACAGGGTGAATCACCTGAGAAGAAATTGTATTGCCCAACAGATATTGATGAGATAATTAAAGCTGGTAAAGAAATCGAATTCGTTGCTGGTTTTGGAGTTGCACAGAATAGTTATTTAGGTAAAGTTGGAATCAAAAGAATAGACTTAGAAATGGTGCTAAAGGACTTATTATTTGATGATTTAAAAATTGATCCTAATGATATGATTTCATGTTTATCAAGTTTAAGTTATGAAACAACGTATTTACCAATTCAAAAATATTTATCCCAGATAAACATAAATAAACATGATTTAGGTGAAAATTTAACTAAGTTTTCAAAAAGAGATATGAAATTTTTTAAAGGGAAAGTTGCTCAATCTTATCAAAAAAGTTTTAAAAAGAATAAATTTGAATCAATAAAGCATATTTTAGGAACAAACTATGCTGATACTGGAAAGGTGAATTACTTATGTTTGTTTATTATAGAAAATCCTAGCCAAGCTAATATTTTAGAATTGAGAGATTATCTAATTAGTAAGTTTAAAGATTTTAAAGAGAAAACAGAATTTAAAAATTTGCTTTGTATTTATGATTTACTTAAATATAAAAAAACCCCGCAATAAGCGGGGTTTCTTTTATCTCAGTATTTAACTAAACATTAAACACGTTCGATAATAGTCGCGATACCTTGACCAAGACCGATACACATCGTCGCAAGACCGATTTGCGTATCTTGCTGTTCCATGACGTTCAGCAAAGTCGTTGTGATACGCGCACCAGAACAACCCAATGGGTGACCCAATGCAATCGCACCACCGTTCAAGTTCACACGGTCTTGTTGGTCATAAATGCCTAAGCCTTTAAGAACAGACAAACCTTGTGCTGCGAACGCTTCATTCAATTCAAACGTTTGGATGTCAGCAATTGACAAGCCAGCACGTTTAAGCGCTTTTTGAGTTGCTGGTACAGGACCATAACCCATGATCGCAGCATCACAGCCTGCAACCGCCATAGAACGAATTACAGCACGTGGCTTAAGACCTAATGCTTGAGCACGTTCAGCAGACATCAGCAACATTGCAGAAGCACCATCAGACAAAGCTGAAGATGTTGCAGCAGTTACTGTACCGCCTTTCGGGTCGAATACTGGGCGTAAAGCTTGGAATGCTTCAAGGTTTGCATCAGGACGAATCACTTCATCGATATCGCACAGAATTTTGAAGCCATTTGCATCGTGACCTTCAACGCCCACGATTTCATTTTTGAAACGACCTTCTTGTGTTGCAGCCCAAGCACGGCGGTGTGATTCAACACCAAACGCATCTTGTTCTTCACGAGAAATACCGTTCATACGACCTAACATTTCAGCCGTTAAGCCCATCATGTTAGACGCTTTTGCATAGTGCTTAGACGCTTCTGGGTTGATGTCGATGCCGTGCATCATGCCAACGTGACCCATGTGCTCTACACCACCAATGATGAAGATATCACCTTGGTTGGTTGCAATTTGCGCAGCCGCTGTGTGGATTGCTTGCATAGAAGAACCACAAAGACGGTTCACTGTTTGACCTGCAACAGTCTTTGGAAGATCAGCCAATAACGCAATGTTACGACCAATGTTCATACCTTGCTCTAGGGTTTGGTTTACACAGCCCCAGATTACGTCTTCAACTTCATTGGTATCAAACTGGTTACGAGCAACAAGCGCACGTACTAATTCAGCAGATAAGCTGTCAGCACGTACGTTACGGAACATACCATTTTTGGTTTTACCCATTGCTGAACGTACGCCATCAACGATGACAACGTCACGTGGATTTAAAGTAGCCATTCACGTTGCTCCTTAACCGTAGAATTTTTTGTTGTTTGCAGCCATGTCACGCAACATTTGTGGCGCTTCATAAGCCTTACCTAAATACGCATATTTGTCGCAAAGCGCTACGTATTCAGCGACACCTGTTTGGTCGATGTAACGGCATGGACCACCACGGAATGGAGGGAAACCTACACCCATGATCATCGCCATATCTGCTTCAGCAGCAGTCGCTACGATATTGTCTTCTAGGCAACGAACAGTTTCGTTACAGAACGTCAGCATCATACGGTCAATGATTTCTTGCGCATCAAATTCACGTTTTTCCGCAGTTGCAACAGAAGCCACAAGTTCGTAAGCCACTGGATCAACCACTTTGGCTTTCTTACCTTTACGGTCAAGTTCGTATTTGTAGAAACCAACGTCGTTCTTTTGACCCAAACGTTTTGCTTCGTACATTGTTTGAATTGAACCTTTGAAGTCAGGCTTCATGCGGTCAGGGAAACCTTCTGCCATTACTTCCGCACCGTGTACGCCTGTGTCGATACCCACAACGTCGATGAGGTAAGCAGGACCCATTGGCCAGCCGAATTTTTCCATGACTTTGTCGACTTGTTGGAAGTCAGCACCGTCTTTCAATAGAAGGTCAAATGCACCAAAGTAAGGGAACAATACGCGGTTTACAAGGAAGCCCGGGCAGTCATTGACAACGATTGGGGTTTTACCCATCTTCTGAGCAAGAACCACAGTCGTTGCGATTGCCTCAGCAGATGTTTTCTCACCACGGATCACTTCAACCAATGGCATCATGTGAACTGGGTTAAAGAAGTGCATACCTACGAAGTTTTCAGGACGTTGTAGGTTTTCAGCCAAACGTGTGATTGAAATGGTTGATGTGTTAGACGCAATGATCGTGTTTTCACGAACATTCTTCTCAGTTTCAGCAAGTACGATACCCTTAACTTTAGGGTTCTCTGTAACTGCTTCAATCACGATGTCCACTTCTTTAAACTCGTCATAGCTTAAAGTCGGACGGATACGCGCAAGAGTTTCACCCATTTTCGCCGCAGTCATTTTTTTGCGATCAACTTGTTTAGTCAACAATTTGTTCGCTTCAGACATACCTAACGCCAATTGTGGGTTACCAATGTCTTTCATGATGATTGGTGTGCCTTTGCTTGCCGCTTGGTAAGCAATACCACCACCCATGATACCCGCGCCTAATACAGCGGCTTGGTTGACAGGGTGAGCACCTTTTTCATATTTCTTCGAAGTTTTCTTCACAATTTGGTCGTTAAGGAATAAACCAATTAACGCACCTGCTTGTGGAGTCACAGCCGCTTTAGCAAAACCTTGCGCTTCGATTTTCAATGCTTCATCACGTGGAAGGCTTGCACCTGCTTGTAATGAGTCTAGAAGAAGTTTTGGCGCTGGGTATTGTGCAGGGTTTGCTTTAGCAAGCACTGCACCTTTCGCTGTATTGAATGCCATCATTTGTTCAAGCATGTTCAATTTAACAGGATCTAATTTTTCTTGACGTTTTGCTTTCCAGTCTACACGGCCAGCAATCGCTTGTTTCACAAGGTCAATTGCAGCGTCTTGTAGTTTGTCTGCAGCAACAACTGCATCAACAGCACCGTCTTTGAGCGCAGCAGCCGGCTTTTTCGGTGCAGCCATTGCCATCCATTCAACCGCATTGTCGATACCAATCACGCGGCTTAAACGAACCGTACCACCAAAACCAGGGTAGATACCCAGTTTGATTTCTGGAAGGCCAACTTGTGCAGCTTCTGACATCACACGATAGTCACACACTAAGCACATTTCAAAACCGCCGCCCAATGCCATACCATTGATTGCAGCAACTTTAGGAACGTTTAGATCTTCAAACGCATTGAAGATGTCGTGAACAGGCAATGCCCAATCCACAATCGCTTGTTCGCCTTGAGCGAAGTTGTCACCGAATTCAGTGATATCTGCACCCACGATAAATGTAGATTTACCTGAAGTAACGATTAAACCTTTGATGTCACCGTTTGCTTTAACAGCGTCAATTGCAGCTTTAAAATCTTCAATTGTTGCGCGGTTAAACTTGTTGACCGACTCACCTTGTAAGTCAAAGCGGAATTCTGCAATTCCGTCCGAAAGCATTTGGACGGTAATGGCATTGCCAGCGTGGATCATGCCTGATCTCCTTTATTTTGGAGGACTTCTAAGTTGATGTTGTGAAGCGAGTACGCGGTTCCTGCGTACACTTTATGCCTCGCTAATCTTACGATAACTATATCTAAAAAGAACATAACAAGTTGTATCAAGCCGTGACGCTAGGGTCATCAAAATTTCTTTTGGAAATAGCCTTCGGGTCTGCCTTTAAACGCTATCGCTCTAATTAAATATGTTGAAGCTTATGTTTCAGTTCACATTTTTTTATAAATGTAAGCTATAGATTGAGATGCGAATGAAAAATTCAAGAAAAAAGCAAGTGTATTTTTCGGCAGAATGGTCAATTCACTTTTAACATTGTCATTCATCTTTGGTGAGACACAGTGTTCTATGCTGCTTATTTAAGCGTCACTGAGCACTATGCTATACTCGCCGCGTTCTCAAAAAAGTTAATTTTTCATTAAGCACAATGCTTATTAGCACCAGGTCCTCATATGATTAAGTGGATTATCCTGGCGGTCTTTGTCATTTCTGCGCTTTATATCCAGCAACGCGGTAAAGTCCGTCATTCATTTTATCGTCAGTTTTTTGATCATTCGACATTGCTCGCACCGATCAATTTTCTCATGTACATGTTTTCAAAAGTGCCGAGTCAACCCTATATCGACACGCAGCATTTTAAAGATTTAAAAGTCTTAGATGAAAACTGGGAAATGATTCGTGATGAAGCCAAGGCCTTGTATGAAAAAGGGGGCATCAAAGCATCGAGTACTTATGATGACCTTGGATTTAACTCGTTCTTTAAAACAGGTTGGAAACGCTTTTATTTAAAATGGTATGACTCAGCTCATCCTTCGGCTGCTGAACTTTGCCCAAAAACTACGGCCTTGTTAAAAAATTTACCCACTATTAAAGCCGCGATGTTTACTGAGTTGGCGCCCGACAGTCGTTTAGTTCGTCATCGTGACCCCTATGCAGGTTCATTGCGTTATCACTTGGGCTTACTGACGCCCAATGATGACCGTTGTTTTATTGATGTCGATGGTCAGCGGTACTCATGGCGTGACGGCGAGAGTGTGGTGTTTGATGAAACTTATATTCACTATGCTGAAAATAAAACGGATCAGAACCGGATCATTTTCTTTGCAGATGTTGAACGGCCATTAAAGTCAAAGTGGATGGAAGCTTTTAACCATTGGTTTGGTAAAAATGTCATGACTGCTGCAAGTTCACCGAATGAAAGCGGTGATAAAACAGGTGGTTTAAATAAAGTATTTGGCTATGTCTATCAAATTCGCATAAAAGCCAAAGCCTTGAAAAAAACCAATCGTTCACTGTATTACTTTTTAAAGTGGTTCCTGATGTTGGGGCTGTTCTTCCTGATTTTTGTACGTCCATATTTATTTTAAAAGTGGAATAAATATCGAAAAAATGCGCCCTTAGGGGCGTTTTTTTATGCTGACAGTCAGTGAAATATCAGTTATCGTGGAAGCAGAATAAAAATAATTATGCAGAGCAAATCAGCTAAATACAGGAATCGTGTTAGCCAAAATAAGCCAGAATCAGAATAAGCCAGAAAAAATGAGCCAATAGACGAGGAATATGATGTTGACGTCCGAACTTAAGCCCATGCAAAACCGTTGAGCTGAAAGAAAAGCGTCATCATCAATGATAGCCAAAACCCAAGGGTGAAAACGGTGGAAGCTTTGCATGCAGGCATGAAGACCTACTGCATAGAAACCCTGTGTAAACGCCTGAAGGGATTGATTTGGTGGGAAGGGGATCCGATTCATGAAAGCAACCAACCAAACATTGATGCATCAAATGCATATTTCGATGCAAGATATAGAACGACGTAAACAGTTGCTTGGCTTGACTGATTTAGAGCTGGCGGAACTGGCTTCGATTGGTGGAATTGTGGCGCCAATACTCGACAGTATGGTTGATGAATTTTATGAAAATCAGACCTCAATTCCAGAAATTGCCACTTTGATTGGTGATCTTGATACCTTGAAGCGTTTGCAACGCGCGCAGCATCAATATTTATTGGATTTATTTTCCGGGCGCTATGACAGCGCGTATGTGAATAACCGTTTACGGATTGGTTTGGTTCATAAGCGCATTGGTGTAGAGCCGAAGTTGTATCTCTCTGCGGTACATACCCTAAAGACCATGTTGTTTCGCTTAATTCAGCGTACCTTTAATGATACGGAACAATATCAGCGGATTATTAACACGTTGGAAAAGCTCTTTATGTTCGATACTACATTGGTGGTGGAAACCTATGTATGGAGTTTGATTAATGAGGTGAAGATCTCCCGTGAAAAAATGGAACAGTATGCGCATGCGCTAGAGTTTCGTGCACAAGAAATGGAAGAGCTTTCACAGCGCGATCCATTAACAGGACTGTTAAATGTCCGGCATTTATCGACCTTATTGACCAGTATTTTATATACCGCACAGCGTAATCATGAACCTGTGACAGTAGTGTTTATTGATATCAATGATTTTAAAAAGATCAATGATGAACAAGGTCATCCACGTGGAGATCAGGTACTACAAATGGTTGCTGCGGCCATAAAGTCGGTTGCACGTTCGGATGATCATTGCTTCCGTTATGGCGGAGACGAATTTTGTTTGGTCTTGCCCGGATGTAGTGAAAAGCATGTGGAAGGGAGTTTTATCCCGCGTTTATTAGAAGCGGTGGCTGAAATGGAAGCAAGCTTAAGTTTAAGTATTGGGTTGTGTCAAACAGACCATCAGCAAGGCTATGTAGATGCGATGAGCTTAGTACAACAAGCCGATGCTAAAATGTATCAAGAGAAAAAGAATTATAAACGTTTGCAGGAACAACCTATGTCGAAAGAAGCGTGATCTGAGCCTAGAGAATGTCAAAAATGACAATGGATGAATTGCAAAACTTGAGCTAAATGGGTCTTAATCTTCCTGGAAATAATGTGATAAATACGCTTATTTCCTGCAAAAAATAAAGCTGAAATAGCAGATGCATCCTTCAAAATCTTGTATAGAATAAAAGCTGTTGATGGGGGATAAGATGCAAGTTTTTCGTTCAAAAAAAGATTGGTGGGTGGTCGCATTTATTATTTGTATGAGTGGCTTGCTCATTCAATTATTACTGACGATGCAAGCTAAAGGTACCATGCAGCAATATCCTGTTCATACCGCCGTGTACGTGTTGACGGTGCTGATTTTATGGTGGCCTTTCAATACGCGTTATCAAATCACGAAAACACATTTGAATATCCGCAGCATGTTTGTGCGTTGGCGTATTCCATTGGTCGAAATTCAGCGCGTTAGTCCAAGTCAGGATTTATCTGCTGCGCCTGCGCTTTCGATTAAACGTTTAAAAATCGAATATGTGCAGGAGGGGAAAGCCAAATTTGTCATGGTTTCACCCAAAGACCAGCAAGCTTTTGCGCAGGCATTGGGCATCAACTTAAGTTGATTATCAATTTGGTTGCTTAAAATCAATAGAAAGCACGCGATCACGTGCTTTTTTATGAATTAAGTTCGTCGGTGATCACCAACTTGTCGTGTTGTGCATCTAAGTGTAATTGAGTTTGTTCAGGATACTGTAAAAAATACATCGCCAAAATTGGCTCAAGTTCTACTCGTATTTTTCGTGCTAAATGTCGTGCGCCATAACGAATATCATGGTTCTGATAAAAATGTGCTTTGGCTGCATCTGTGAGTTTGATACTGCGTTTTTGATGTTGTAGGCGTTGATTAAGTTTTTCCAGTTCAATCTCCACCAAACGGGGCAAGGCATCATCTTGAACGGGTTGATATTGCAGTACACGGTCAATACGGTTAATAAATTCAGGGTCAAATTGACGTTGCATAACTTTTTCAATGATGCTGCTGACCGGCACGCGCTTGAGACAAACCTTTTGTATTTTTTCGGGCAAAAAATTTAACTTATCTAGATATTGCTGTGCCGCTTGTGCACCGACATTGCTGGTCATAAAGATCATACAATTACGAAAGTCGATGGTTTTTGTACCTGAGGTTAGGGTTAATTTTCCGCTATCTAGCACATTCATTAAGCCGCGAAGCACTTCGGTTGACGCTTTTTCCAGTTCATCAAAAAGCACGATGCCCGGACGGGTATGACTACCTGCTATGGCAACTTCATCAAATAAACTATGGCCTTCTTTAGAACCGACATAGCCCGGAGGCGCACCAGTAATGGCAGCCGCATAATGTTCCTGTGCGAGCGTGTTCATATCAATACGGCAAAAGGCATCAGGTCGGCCATAAATCACTTCACTGATTAAACGCACAGTTTCGGTTTTACCAACACCTGTCGGTCCAAGCATTAATGTTACGGAGAGCGGTCGTTCAGGACTGGAAAAATCAGCCTTGACCACATGCAGCATTTTTTCAATTTCGTCTAATGCTGCTTCTTGTCCAATGATCCGTTGCTTTAAGCGTTGCATAACGTCATGCGGTTCAAAATGAAAACGCGGCTTACCCATCAAACGGTTTTTTTCAGCAGTGCTATGCGTCGAAGTTGTCGGGTGTACGACATGGATGGCGGGATTGGCGTTCGTCATGCATCATGTTCCTAAAGCGGGATGTTTTGAGCATAGCAAATTTAGAATTTTGCATTAATAGCTTTTAGCAATCAGATCATTGCTATGAGCAACAATAAATTTGCGGGATTGCTTGAAAATGCAGGTAAAAGCATCACATCATGTCAAAGAGCAATATCGAAGATGGAACAAGGCAAAAGTGAACGAAAACGCACGCGAACATATTGAAAAAATTCTTGCCAATATGACGACTCTACCCGGTGTTTACCGCATGCTGGGTAAAGGCGGTGAGTTGCTGTATGTGGGTAAAGCAAAGAATTTAAAAAATCGTGTGTCGAGTTATTTTGTGAAAACCATTGAGCATCCCAAGACGCAAGCCTTGGTCGCCCGTATTTATGATATTGAAACCTTGGTGGTGCGTTCTGAAACGGAAGCCCTATTGCTCGAACAAAACCTGATTAAGTTGCATCGTCCGCCGTATAACATCATGCTGCGTGATGATAAGTCTTATGTTTATATTTTTATCTCTGCCGATAAACCCTATCCACGAATTGCCGCAGGACGTGGGAAAGGTAAGCATCAAGCTGGTAAGTTTTTTGGGCCTTATCCGAGTGCTTATAACGCGCGTGATACTTTGGTGGTGCTGCAAAAATTGTTTAATGTGCGTCAGTGTGAAAATAGCTATTTTTCGCAGCGCAAACGACCATGCTTGCAATACCAAATTAAACGTTGTTCCGCGCCTTGTGTGGGGTTGATCTCACCCGAAGATTACAAAGAAGATGTCAATAACTCGATTCGGTTTTTACAAGGCGACACTAAAGAGCTTAATCAAGAGCTGATTGGGAAAATGGAAGCTGCGGCCGAAGCTTTGGAGTTTGAAAAGGCGGTGTTTTATCGTGATCGTATGGCACTGCTGCGTGATGTACAAACTCAGCAAGCGATTTATAAAGTCAAAGGTGAGGCCGATATCATTGCCATTGCATATCAAGCCGGTGTGACCTGTGTGCAAATCATGCATGTGCGCAATGGCAAAATGCTCGGCGGAAAGAGTTATTTCCCTGACATGTTGGGCGATGATTTGGGGCAAATGCTCTCAGATTTTATTGCCAATTTTTACTTTCAGGTGGCAGACGAAATCCCTGCGGAACTCATCATTAATGTCGATATTCCAGATCGCAAAGACATGGAAGATGCACTACATCAGCACTTTGATAAAAAAATTCAAATCAAACATAAAGTGCGAGAAACTCGTGCCGAATGGCAAGAGCTTGCACAAATGAATGTGCAGCATGCGATTAAAGGTAAACTGGCTGATCATTTTGAATTGAATGAACGTTTTCATCAGTTAGAACAAGTGGTAGGGCGACCAATTGACAGTATTGAGTGTTTTGATATTTCTCACACTATGGGGGAGGCAACTATCGCGTCTTGTGTGGTCTTTGATGCTGGCGGTGCAAGAAAGCGCGACTATCGCCAATTTTCCATCAATGACATTACCGAAGGCGATGATTATGCTGCCATGCGTCAAGCACTGACCCGCCGCTATAAAAAGCATATGTTGCCCGATTTGCTATTAATTGACGGAGGCAAAGGTCAATTACACATGGCGATGGAAGTCATGCAGGAGCTCGAGCTCGATGCCTTTATGGTCGGGGTGTCCAAAGGTGAGGGGCGTAAACCAGGTTTGGAAACTTTGCACTTTACCGATGGTGAAAAAATTCAATTGCCCGAAGACCATAAAGCCCTGCATTTGATTCAACAGGTTCGTGATGAAGCCCACCGCTTTGCTATTACCAAACACCGAGCGAAACGAGATAAAAAGCGCGGCTCATCGGTACTTGAGGTGATTCCGGGCTTAGGGCCAAAACGTCGTCGGGATCTGTTGACCCATTTTGGTGGCATTCAGGGGGTACTCAAAGCTTCGGAAAATGATTTAAAACTTGTACCGGGATTAGGCGATGTGATGGCGCGCACCATTTATAAAATCCTGCATGAATAGCGCGAACTAAGCCCAATCGATGACGCATCAAGTCTGAATTTGCCAAAATGCTCATTGACGCATGAGTCACTGATCATTCACATCATTTAATTTTTATACAATGATATAAAAATCAAAAATATGATCAGGGATGATGATGTCACTCGCACAGTTGTATCAACATATTGAACACAATGAATGGGTTGAGATTCCAGAAGGATGGTTGCAAGGGCGTACGATCTATGGCGGCTTAGTGGCTGGCATGATGATGCACAAAGCCGTTGCCATCATTGCAGATCCGCAGCGACGTTTACTCAGTTGTAATGTGACCTTTGTTGGGCCAGTACAATTGGCGCCCGTGCGTTTAAGTGCGGAAATTTTAAGACAGGGCAAATCCGTCACCACCATCGAAGTTCGAATTTGGCAAGATGATGCCGTACAAAGCATTTTATTGGCGAGCTTTGGTGTTCCACGTGAATCAAGCATTGTCGTCAATCAGGAGCGTCAAGCACCCGATTTTCCTGAAGTGAGCAGCTTAAAGATAGCCGAACATCATCCACTTGCACCCCAGTGCTTTCAGCAAATGGATTTGGCCTGGGTAGATGGGCAGTATCCGTGTACAGCAAGTCAAAAGCCTGACTTTAGTGGTTGGATGCGTTTTAATCCAGAACGCCACGATAACCGTAAGATGACCGTAGCTGATTTACTGGTCTCGATGGATATGTGGCCGCCCGGCGTGCTGCCTATGTACAAAACCATGGCACCTGCGAGTTCTTTAACGTGGACGTTGACCTATGTGCATCCCTTGCAATCGAACTTACATAATTGGTTTAAATATAAAGTATTTACCGATTATGCAGCGGATGGTTACGCTACGGAATATGCTCATTTATGGGATGAAAATGACCAGTTGATTGCGATTGCGCGACAGACTGTTACGGTGTTTGCCTAGTGACACTGCGGGGCATTTCGTATAAAGTGAGTGCAACTAACGATGGATAAATCCTCAAATTATTTTGCATTTTCATCGTGCATGAGGGGAAAACTGGGGTGTCTATGACAACAGGTCGAATCCTGAATATTCCTAATATTTTAACATTGGCACGAATTGCTTTAATTCCTGTGTTTTTGTTGGTGGCGTACTGGCCACCTGCAATGGGCGTGGGTGAGCATGCTGCAAGCATGTCACGTCATATATTGCTGACTGCTATTTTTGTGATCGCAGCTGTCACTGACTGGTTTGATGGCTACCTTGCAAGAAGTTTAAATCAGACTTCAGCATTTGGACGTTTTCTTGATCCTGTTGCAGATAAACTGATGGTCGCAACTGCGTTGATCGTCTTGGTGCAATGGCAACCTACCATTTCGATGGCCTTTGCAGCGATTGTAATTATTTCACGTGAAATCACGGTGTCTGCCCTACGTGAGTGGATGGCTGAATTAGGCGCGCGTACCAGTGTTGCGGTTTCAACCGTTGGTAAATATAAAACAGCATTTCAGATGATTGCGATTTCAGTGTTCTTGCTAAATTGGCAACCCCTAGAAATGTTGGCGTATGGATTGCTCTATACAGCCGTAGTTTTAACGTTATGGTCGATGTTTATATATTTGAAAGCCGCATGGCCGTATTTAAAGCAACCTTGATTTAAAGTAAGTTATTAAAAGCTCCGTGATCGGGGCTTTTTTATTGCCGAGTTTTTAGAAAAAATTGAGGGTTTGACTAGTTTGAACAGCGCTTCATTTGATTAGAGCTTGAAGTTAAATGTGAGACGTTGGCGCAAATTTTGGATAAAAAAATTCCCAGATTTTGGGGGAAATCTGGGAAGGAAAATCGGGGTTACTTATCGCTATTATGGAAGATGTTTCCATCTTCTTGATTGCTATTATAGGAAAGCAGATTTAGAAATACATGGAGTTTATTGTAGTGTAATGTTGTGTTTTATTGAGAAATGTATCACAAATTTACATTAAGAATTTTTGATACAAATTGGCCGATAACTTTGGTAGGTTTTGTTTGGATTTAAACAATGAAAATCGATATATGTGATGATAAAAATACATTTAACATTATTTAAATAATAAATGCATTTATTTAAGTTTAAATAAAATTGATCAATGGATAAAAGATATTTCAGCAATGATGAAGATCATTTCCCAATGAAAGCTTAAACAGACGTCATCTTTGTTTTGCGAAAATAGCAGTGCTCCGAAGCACAAAAAAGGAGCCTTTTTAGACTCCTTTTTGACATTTGAAGCTACGCGCTTCGCTTGTCTTGCGTAATTTTTAGAGCAATAAAAAAGAATCCCCAAGATTGGAGATTCTTTTCAATTAAAGCCTACGCACAGCATAGCTGCTTGTCTTGCGGCGTGGCGGAGCAGTGCTCCGCTTTATCACGCCTCAGGCTTTAGGCCTTCGGCTTTTTCTAAAGATTCATCATTGCTGAAGAATTTTTCACGTTGCTCTTCAAGGAACTTTTTCGCGTCAGCTTCAAACACGTTTAAACGTTTTTCATTGATCAACGTCGTTTGGTGTTTTAGCCATTCTTGCCAAGCTTGTTTAGATACCGTATCAAACAATTCTTGTCCCTTCGCACCCGGGAATGGTGCAAAGTCTAAACCTTCCATTTCAGCCTGATATTTACGGCAAAACACTTGTCGAGACATATCAATACTCCATTTAACTTGAAAAAGTTATGCGTAAAGTTTTTCTAAACGTGCATGCGCGCGTTCAATTGCTGCTTCAACTTGAGCAGGTGCAGTACCACCAATGTGGTTACGTGCATTGACAGATGCTTCAAGTGTTAATGCTTTTTCGAAGACATCGGCCTGAATCAAGTCTGAGAACTGTTGAAGTTGCTCAAGGGTTAATTCTGAAAGATCTTTGCCTTCTTGAACACCGAGAGCAACTGCTTTACCCACAATCTCATGTGCATCACGGAATGCCACGCCATTTTTAACGAGGTAGTCGGCAAGGTCAGTTGCAGTTGAGAAGCCACGCAGCGCTGCTTCACGCATGATGTCAATGTTTGGCACTAGTGCAGGAATCATATCGGCAAATGCCATGAGTGAGCCACGAACAGTATCGATTGCATCGAATAGTGGTTCTTTATCTTCTTGGTTGTCTTTGTTGTATGCCAATGGTTGACCTTTCATCAGGGTCAATAGGCTCATCAAGTCACCATATACACGGCCAGTTTTACCACGGATCAACTCAGGAACGTCTGGGTTTTTCTTTTGCGGCATGATTGAAGAGCCAGTGCAGAAACGGTCAGGGATGTTCACAAATTTGAACTGAGCCGATGTCCAAAGAATCATTTCTTCTGACATACGTGATAAATGCATCATGATGAGTGATGCTGCAGCATTGAATTCAATACCAAAATCACGGTCAGATACAGCGTCCAAAGAGTTTTCAGCGACAGCTTCAAAACCTAGTAATTCGGCAGTGAATGCACGGTCAATTGGGTAGGTTGTTCCTGCAAGTGCAGCAGAACCTAAAGGCATACGGTTGGTACGTTTACGGCAGTCGATTAAACGCTCTGAGTCACGTACCAACATTTCAAACCACGCCATTAAATGGTGACCAAAAGTCACTGGCTGTGCAGTTTGTAAATGCGTGAAGCCCGGCATGATGGTATTGGTATTTTTCGCCGCTAAGCCTAGGATGCCTTTTTGTAATTTTTTCAATAATTCTAAAATCGCATCGATTTCGTCGCGAACATACAGACGGATATCGGTTGCAACTTGGTCATTACGACTACGACCGGTGTGTAGTTTTTTACCTGTAATACCGATACGTTGAGTCAAGCGTGACTCAATATTCATGTGCACATCTTCTAGGTCAATGCGCCATTCGAAGTTACCCGCTTCAATTTCTGCTTTAATGGTGTTTAAGCCATTAATAATATCGTCACGCTCTTGTTCAGTCAGAACGCCGACTTTTGCAAGCATGGTTGCATGTGCAATTGAACCTGCAATATCTTGTTTATAAAAGCGTTGGTCAAACTGTACAGATGCTGTAAATTCAGCAACAAAAGCGTCAGTAGCTTCGGAAAAACGACCGCCCCACATGCCTGAAGTTTGGGCTTGTGACGGATTTGAGGAATTAGAAGATGTGGTCATGTCGGCTCAATAAGATAAAAAGCATAGAACTGAGCAAGAGTATAGCAAATTCGAACCCAGTTGCCGAAGGGCAAGTTGATCAAACTTTTAGACAAGGTTTGGGCCTATGACAATTTCTGTATTTTCAAGAAAAATGGGCCGCTGGCATTATTTGTGGGAGCTTTTTCTTGCGGGCAATATTGTGGCTTTGGTCTTGGCTTTGGCACAAGCTCATTCGTGGCATGCTTTAAGTTTTTCCAGTGTCATGCAGCATGTGTTGTTTATTAACTGGATTTTATTGGCATTTGCTGCATTTTCAGAGCTTTTGCAAAGTAAGACGTGTGGTTTAAGCATGAAAATGCTCATGTTTAGCGGGTTTGTTTTATTGCAAGCTTTGGTGTTATTCACCACCATAACTTTAAATGTTTTGATCTATTTTGGTGAAAATTTCAGTTTAGCTGGTTTGAGTGCAGACGTTTTAACTGCTGGTGTGGTTTTAAATCTGAGCTATGGTGTGTTGCTTGGGGCATTTTGTTTTCGATATTTATATTTAAGAGAACAGTGGGGTCGACAACATCATAGTGAATTAAACTCACGCATTCAGGCTATGCAAGCTCGGATTCATCCACATTTTTTATTTAATAGCTTAAACAATGTGATTAGCTTGATTGCGATTGACCCAGATAAAGCGGAGCAAATGCTACTGAATTTATCTCGCTTGTTCCGTGCAAGTTTTCAAGAATTGAAGTTAGTAAGTCTCAAAGATGAGATCGATCTGTGTCAGCGTTATTTGGCCATTGAACAAATGCGTTTAGGTGATCGGCTTAAGGTGGAGTGGAAACTAGAAGGTATTGAACAATACGCTCAAGTACAAATTCCACTATTAACTTTACAACCTTTATTAGAAAATAGTATTTTTCATGGAGTTGAAAAGATTTTGACAAAGAGTACGATAAATATATTGATTGAAATATTACAAAATCAAATTAATATCGTTATTACAAATCCCTATACACAGGATACAATTAAATTACGTCAGGGGAATGGTATTGCCATCGAAAACGTGAAACAGCGACTTGAGGCATATTATGGTCAGCATGTCACTTTTCAAACCTACGCAGGCGAGGGAATGTATACGACTGTGGTGCAATATCAATATAAATAGAAATCTCAGTTGACCAATAAAAATAAATGACGTTAACGAGATAAGGAGGAGAAATGGACATCCTAATCTGTGATGATGAGCCTCTAGCAGTAGAGCGATTGTCACGTTTAGTCACTCAACTTGGACATCAAGTGGTTGCGAAAGCTTCACATGGTCAACAAGCGATTGACTTGGCTCAAAGCCTCGAGCCTGATGTCATCTTACTAGATATACAAATGCCTGAAATGGATGGGTTGACTTGCGCGAAATTGTTGCGTGAATTAGACCCCATGCCCGCTATTATTTTTTGCACTGCATATGATCATCATGCACTTGATGCATTTAAATCGAATGCAGAGGGATATTTACTAAAACCAGTTATGCAACAGGAATTGCAGCAGGTTTTAGATCATTTAACTAAATTAACCCAAGCTCAATTGAGCACGATAAAACAAAAAGAAAATATGGACGAAATTAAAATCAGCCGCCATCAAATCGCGGCAAAGACCTATCGTGGTGTAGAGTTGGTACCTGTGGAAAATATTTACTATTTTCTTGCAGATCAGAAATATGTCACTGTTCGGCACAAAAATGGCAGCGTACTCATTGATGAAACGCTGAAAGATTTAGAGCATGAATTTGGTGATCGCTTTATACGCATCCATCGTAATGCCTTGGTGTCTGTGAGCTTTTTAGATGGTTTAGAGGTTGTAAGCTCAGGGCAATATCAAGTGCGTTGTCGAGATTTAGACGAGCGCTTGTCGGTCAGCCGTCGGCATTTACCGAATTTACGCGAGCGAATACAAAAATTATAGGGCAAGGGTTAAAGCACATTGCGAATTAAGCTTGCATTTTCAACTGAGCAAGTTAAGTTTAGAATAATAGCCCTATAGACTGTATTTTAAAATTTATGAATATCCTTAAGATCGCAACTCGACAAAGCCCGCTTGCACTTTGGCAGGCGGAACATATTCGTGCACGCTTAGAAGCACTTCATGCAAATTTGAAAGTTGAGTTGGTGACCTTTGTGACTCAAGGTGACAAGATTCTAGATACCCCCTTAGCCAAAATTGGGGGGAAAGGATTATTTGTAAAAGAATTAGAAGCGGCATTGTTGGATGGTCGTGCAGACTTGGCAGTTCATTCGATGAAAGATGTGCCAATGGCCTTGCCTGAAGGTTTAAGCTTGGCCGTGATTTGTGAGCGTGAAGACCCATTAGATGCTTTCGTTTCAAATACCTATAACAGTTTTGATGAGTTGCCACAGGGTGCGAAGGTTGGGACATCGAGCTTGCGCCGCAAATGCCAAATTTTAAAACAACGTCCTGATCTTGAGATTATTGATCTGCGTGGCAATGTGGGTACGCGTTTATCTAAACTCGATGCGGGTAACTATGATGCGATTATTTTGGCCAGTGCAGGGTTGAAGCGTCTGGGTTTAGGAGAGCGTATTCGTCATACTCTTGAGCCTGTTGTGAGTTTACCTGCAGTTGGACAAGGTGCATTGGGCCTAGAATGTCGTAACCAAGATCAAACTGTATTGGATTTAATTTTGCCCTTAATGCATACAGAGACCAATGCCTGTGTACGCGCAGAACGTGCATTTAATGCATATCTAGAAGGTGGCTGCCAAGTACCGATTGCAGGTTATGCAACCTTAGAAAATGGTCAGATTCATTTGGAAGGTCGTGTCGGTAGTGTTGACGGTCAAACCTTGTTGAAAGCACAGCAAGTAGGTTTTCCTGAACAAGCTGAACAGCTCGGTGTCAAATTGGCACAAGACTTGTTAGCCCAAGGTGCCGGTGAAATTTTAAAGGCACTGTATTAATACATGCTTTTTATCAATACACGTCCAGAAGATCGTGCAACGCAGCTTAGCTTGACGCTGCGCTCTGCGGGTGTTGCTGTGGCTGAGCTTCCATTACTTGAGCTCAAGCCACGGGCATGGTCAGAAGCATTGGCAGCGTGCTACGCCCAGTTGAGTGCTGCGGATGTATTGGTTGTGGTGAGCCCTTCTGCGGTTACCTTTGGAATGCAAGGTTTGCGTAAGGCAGGTATTTCATTAGAGCAGCTCGAACATATTCAATGGGTTGCCGTCGGTGATGCAACTGCATCAAAGCTGGCTGATTATGGTATTCACAGTGTCGTACCGCAGGTGGAAACCTCGGAGGGAATGCTCACCTTAAGCCATTTAGAACAATTAGAGGCCGGGGCTTGTGTAGCATTTTGGCGCGGTGAAGGTGGTCGTCAATTTATGATGCAGCAGTTGCTAGCACGTGGCATTCAGATTCTCAATTTTGTGCTATATCAACGGCATCTACCAGAAGAGACCATTCAAAAAGTAAAAACACTCATTTCTGAACATCAGTTGTCATCTCCATATTGTATGTTGATCACCAGTGAGGCCAGTTGGCTCAATTGGCTTGACTTGATTCAGTCGCATTTATCAGTGCTGAGTCATGCACATTTTTTAGTTTTAGGTGTAAGGTTGTTCGAGCTACTTGAGCAAAGTCGTATAACACTGAACAAAGATTTTAAAATTATTCAACTCGAAGATTTAAACGCGACACACATATTGCAGCATGTGCAAGTCGTGCAGGGAAATACATGAAGAAGTTGTTTGTCGTTGTGGTCATTGTCGCCGTACTTTGGTTGGCTAAACTCAGTTTTGATTTGTTTCAGGTCAATGCTCAACAAACCGAACTGATGCAACAACAAACTTTATTGCAACAGCGCAATGCAGGTTTGAATGATCAGGTCGTGGCTTTGAAACGCCAGTTGAATGGCACAGCCACCGAGATGTTGGCTGCAACGACATCGAATGCTTCGATTACTGCTGAGGCGACCCATAGTATTGAGCCAATGATTGTGGTGGGTCAGCAACTTGATTTGGTTGAATTTGCCATGCAGCAACAACAATTTGCTGTTGCTTTGGAAAAATTAAATCAATTAGATCAACAATTAGACCAGTTGAGCTTGGCACCTGCATTGCGCATGAGTTTGCATCAGGTGATTCAAAAAGATCGTGAGACCTTAAAGCAATATGTGACAGAGCGTCAGTTGCAGTCCGATAAAGTGAAAAATACTCTGCAATCGATCGATCAATTGTTAGAAAAAGAAATATTAAAGCCATACAGTTCAATAGAGCAGCAAAAAGATCTTTCTTTTTGGCAAAAATGGATTCAAGTCGAATCAGTCGAACAACCAAGTCCCGTATTAATGCAGCGTAGCTTGGTATTAAAAGAAATGCAGTTACGTTTAATTTTGGCTCAGCAAGTTTTAAATCAAGGACAATATCCTCAATTTCAACAAGAAATTACTGAAATTATGCAAATTATGCAGCAATTGCCAGATGCTTCATTAAAACCGATACGCCAACGTTTAGAACAATTAAAGGACATTCCGGTTATTTCTGTACCGCTTTTAAATACTCGGGCACTCATAGGATAATCGACTATGAAACATATTTTATTAGCCTATTTATTTATTGGTTTATTGGTTGTCGCCATTATTAGTTTGCTGAGTTTTGGATATGGTGCAGGTTATGTGTATTTATACTGGCGTGAATGGCAAGTTCAATCCAATATTTGGTTTTTAGCATTATTGCTAGCATTACTGAGTTTAGTCGTGCAAATGCTTTGGTATGCGGTTAAACGCTATTTAAGTCGAGAACAACGTAAATCTGAAACGGTCTTTAGTTTTAATAAACTACATCCCTATGAGCAATTGGCTGTCATTTGGCTTTTAAATGCGGCACAAGATCAAAAAAACTTTATTCAGCAAGCTTTTACTGAGTCTGGATTATTAAAAGGGGTGATCGATGCGCGTTTATATTGGATTCAGCAGCAATATGAAACAGCACTAAATGCATTAACTCAGACCAATCCAATGGCTTTTGAACTTGCAGAATTGCAACGGATTGAAATTTATTTATCCCAACAAGAGGGTGAAAAGGCTTTAACGCATCTTGAATTTTTGAATCAACATGAATTATCGCCATGGTTGCAAAAAGTCAGCACTGCCTATGAGCAGCGTTTAACCACGCTATGGGGCATGTTTGCGTTGCAGTTTCCTTGGTTGTATTTGCGTTCGACACGTTATGGACATTTAGATGAGCTGACAAAACAAGCTTGGTTGGAACAATTATTATCTGCATTTGATCAAGCTGATGTCGATGACTTACAGCATTTAAAGCAGCGTTATTTGGATTTGCAAGATCAAATCACAGAGCGTAAATATGCGGTCAAAGTGCTGTGGTTAAAAGTCTTGTCTCGTATGCCAGAGATGAGTCAGGAGCATGAGCAATTGGCCATTCATTTGCTAGAACAGCAATTTAATAAAGAAGTATTCTTTTTGTGGTTCCAGCAAAAAATGCTGAAGCAAAACCCTGACTATGTGGCTGTAGAACAGCAGATTCAACGTTGGGAAGAAAAGTATCCTGCGCTGCCTGTTTTTAGTTTTGCAAAATGGAATATTTACCAAGCGACAGCACGCCAAGCTGAAGCAGATGCATTGTTAGAATTATATCCAGATGATGTATTAATGAGTTATTTACGCATCAAGTCAGCCTTAAATCAGCAGGATGACTTGATCAAACAATTAAATTTAATTTTTGAAAATAATGCCAATTTTATGGAAATTCGAATATAAGGACATTATATGCAAGAAGATTTAGCTCAATATTCATTGGTTCATACTCAACACGTCGCTTGGGGGGATATGGATGCTTTTGGTCATGTAAATAACGTGCATTATTATCGTTATATGGAAAGTGCGCGGATTGGTTATTTAGATCAGTTAGATATATTTAATCAGTCTACGATTACGGTTGTGGCTTCAAGCCAATGTAAATATTTAAGCCCCGTGGTTTATCCTGATATTTTAAAAGTGGCAACGCGCGTTGAAGAATTAAGAAATAGTGCATTTCGTATGAGTTATATATTATGGAGTGAACAGCAACAAAAAATCGTTGCTACAGGCGATGCGGTTATTGTGTGCGTGGATAAAACTACCCTACAAAAAACCTCTATTCCAGAAAATATTAAAACCAAAATAAAAGCCTTAGAAAATTCAGTGGGAAATAATATTTAAATACAATTTAACTTTATATATTTTAAGGAGTCGTGTTAAAATATTGTAGTAAAATGAAAATTATTTATTGAATAAAAATTTTATTATAATATTATGAGTGAGTTTTCATAAGCATTATTAAAATGAAATTTCGGAGTTAAAGATTATGCCTGATATTAGTAATTTATCAGTTGAAGAGTTAAAGAAACTTCAAGTAGAGGCTGAAGCACTGATTGCATCTAAAAAAGATCAAGCGATTGAAGATGCGTACAACCGTATTGTTGAAATTGCAGAAAATTTAGATTTAAGCGTTGAACAAATCCTTGAATTTGGTTCAAGCAAACGTAAAAAATCAACTCGTAAAGCTGTTGAGCCTCGTTACCGTAGCAAAACTAATGCAGATGACACTTGGACTGGTCGTGGTAAACAACCGCGTTGGTTAGTGGCTGAGCTAGAAAAAGGCGCGAAACTAGAAGACTTCTTAATTTAAGAATAATTCATGAAATCGTCATATCCTGAGTTCAGGATAATTAAACCAGGCAAATGCCTGGTTTTTTTATCTCTTTGAATTGGCTATGCAGAAAAAGTATGCATAATGTGTCTATAAAGAAAAATGTTTAAATGATGGAAAAAAATTGATGGATCGGTTGTGGTGGGATGATCAATAAAACTAATAATATTCGGTGGCTCATTTTTGCTGCGATCAGTTTTTTAATTTTCGTTATGCTGCAAGTACCAGCAGCGTGGCTCATTACAAAGTTTTATAAAAATAACCAAATGCTACATAACGTCAGTGGCAATATTTGGCACGGGCAAGCAGATTGGACACGAGGAAATTTGAAAGGCTCGTTAAACTGGAACACGCGCCCGTGGGACTTGATTTTATTGCGCTTGGGTGCAAATGTTGAAATTCATAGTGGCAATACCAAACTGCAAGGTGTGATGGGGTATGGTTTTGGCAAAAGTATCAGCATCAAAAACTTAGAGGGTCAAATTGCCCCTGAAACCTTAAAAAGTTTTGCCGATTGGCAATGGCCAATGAATGCCATTCAATTAAAAGATGTGCAGTTTAAATATAAGCCACAACAGGGGTTTAGTCAGTCATCAGGCGAGATGCAGTGGGCAGGTGGGGATTTATCCTTTAGCTTTGCACAGCGTCAAGAGTCAATGAATGTGCCTGCCATCTTGGCTCAATTAAAAGATGATAATGGCAAATTGTCGATTGATGTTCGAGATCAACGTGAACAAAAAATGATGAATATGTCACTTGAGCCAGACCTCATGTTGGATGTGCAGTTAACCCAGCGCTTTTTGATGAATGTTGCTTCCTATGAAGGTAAGGCAGGATTAGATACGTATGTGATTAGTTCGCGTCAACCCCTATTGAGTGGGGTGAACTGATGGCTGACTATTTCGAAAAAATCCGCGAGATCAATTGGAAGCAAACAGATCGACTTGCACCTGTGGTCTTGGCTTTAATAATTTTGTACCTGTGCTGGAAGTTAGCCGCTTTATTTTGGTTATTGATTGCACCGCCACAAGCCATGCAGTTAGACCGAGTTGAATTGGGTTCACAGCAAACGCAAGTTCCTAATATTAGCTCTTTTGCCTTGTTTCAGGAAAACCGCAGTTCAGCAGCTGACGCGCAGTTAAATATGGTGTTACAAGGTGTGGTGGTTGGACAGCCAAGTCGCTACTCGTCGGCAGTGATTAAGGTCAATGAGAGTTCAGATCGCTACTTGGTTGGAGAAACCATTCAAGGTTCATCATATCAACTGGCTGAAGTTTATTGGGATAAGGTGATTTTAACGCAGGGTAATGGTGCACGGCGTGAATTGGCGTTCCAAGGTATTGAAAACGGATTAGATCAACCGATTGTCCCTACAGCCAATGCAACATCAGGCGGATCTTTGCAGAATAACAGCATGCAAAATACAACTGATCCTGCAAATTTAGGGCAAAGCACAACGCAGTCCGCGATTGGTCAGGCCGTACAACGCATGACTGAAAATCGTGAACAATATATGCAGGAAATGGGGGTAAATCCATCAGTTAATGGTGGGTTTGAAGTTTCAAATCGAACACCTGCAGCCTTAAGAAATAAATTGGGTTTGCAGCCGGGTGACCGCATCATGTCTTTAAATGGGCAGGCGGTCGGTGCAGGACAATCTGAGGCGCAATTATTAGAACAAGCCCGCCGTGAAGGGCAGGTGAAACTTGAAGTCAAACGTGGTGATCAAGTGATGACCATACAACAGGATTTTTAGTGATGTTTCATCACTTTATAGGGTTAGGAAACACAGGCGTATATGGCTTTATTTAATAATAACCGTTCAACTTTAGCTGCCTATGCCATGGTGCCCTTGGTTGCTATGGTCAGCACAGCAAGTTATGCACAAACTTGGAAAATCAATTTACGTGATGCAGATCTTACGGCATTCATTAATGAAGTCGCAGATATCACGGGGAAAAATTTTGCAGTTGATCCACGGGTACGAGGAAATGTAACGGTTATTTCCAATAAGCCTTTAAATAAAAATGAAGTCTATGACCTGTTTCTCGGTGTGTTGAATGTGAATGGTGTAGTGGCGATTCCATCGGGCAACACCATTAAACTGGTTCCAGACAGTAATGTAAAAAGCTCGGGCATTCCTTATGATGCGCGCCACCGTGCGTCTGGAGACCAAATTGTCACCCGAGTAATTTGGCTTGATAACACTAATGCCAACGACTTAATTCCAGCGTTGCGCCCATTGATGCCGCAATTTGCACATTTGTCAGCAGTGGCGGGGACCAATGCGCTTATCGTCTCAGATCGTGCAAGTAATATTTATCAGCTCGAAACGATTATTCGTAATTTAGATGGAACGGGTCAAAATGATATCGAAGCTGTGACGCTGCAATCGAGTCAGGCCGAAGAAATGATTGGGCTGTTAGAGTCGATGAGTTCGACCGGCGCATCAAAAGACCCGAAAGGTTCACGAATTCGTATTATTGCGGACAATCGAACCAATCGTATTATCATTAAAGGTGATACAGCGACACGTAAGCGTATTCGTAAGATTATTGAGACCTTAGATGTGCCTGCGGCAGATCGATTGGGTGGATTGAAAGTCTTCCGTTTGAAGTATGCAAGTGCCAAAAACCTGTCAGAAATCTTGCAAGGCTTGGTCACGGGGCAGGCTGTTTCGAGTACGAATTCATCGAATAGCTCAAATAGTAGCACGATGAACAGTTTAATGAATGATAGTAACAGTTCGAATTCACAGTCATTCAGCTCACAAAATAACACCAGTTCAGGTATTAACCTCAACAGTAATAACTCTTCCAATAATACGCAAAACGGTATCTCAAGCTTTAATGCCAATGGCGTCAGTATTATTGCCGATACCACACAAAATGCACTGATTGTGAAAGCAGATCCGCAGCTCATGCGTGAAATTGAATCTGCGATTTCTCAGCTCGATATTCGTCGTCAGCAAGTGCTGATCGAAGCGGCGATTATTGAAGTCGAAGGCACGGATACCGATCAACTCGGTGTGCAATGGGCGTTGGGTGATATCAGTAGTGGTATCGGCTTAATTAACTTTGATAACTTTGGTTCTAGTTTAAAGAATATTGCCGCAGGTTATTTAACTGGTGGCGCTGCGGGTGCAGGTAGCGCGGTGAGTGCGGGTACTTCTTTGGTCCTTGGTGATTATCGTGAAGGCAGTGATGGTTCACGCAAACTCTATGGTGCGATGATTCAGGCCCTAAAAGAAAAAACCAAATCTAATTTATTATCTACACCGTCTATTGTGACGATGGATAACGAAGAAGCCTATATTGTGGTGGGTGAGAACGTTCCATTTGTGACAGGCTCGGTCACCACCAATGGTGGTACAGCCAATCCATATACATCGATTGAGCGTAAAGATGTCGGTGTTACTTTGAAAGTTGTGCCGCATATTGGCGACGGCGGCTCTGTGCGTTTAGAGGTAGAGCAAGAAGTTTCTGATGTAAAAGACAATAAAGGCCAAGCGTCGGATTTGGTTACGACTAAACGTGCGATTAAAACCTCGATCTTGGCAGAGCATGGTCAAACAATTGTGTTGGGTGGTTTGATCTCTGATAATACATTGCATGGGCGTCAATCCGTTCCGGGGCTAGGGGCTATTCCTGTACTGGGTAAACTTTTTAGCTCGGAAGGAAAGTCCAACAGTAAACGCAATTTACTGATCTTTATTCATCCGACTATTGTTGGAAATTCTGCCGATGTGAAGAAAATGTCTCAGCAGCGCTACAGTCAGCTCTATAGTCTGCAACTGGCATTGGATAATGACGGTAATTTTGCGAAATTACCTGAAAATGTGGACGATGTGTATCAACAGCGCATACCTGTTTCAAAAGGTACAGCGCCAGCCCCTGTGTATAAGACGGTACCGACAGCACCACAAATGACACAGCCAGCGGCAGTGGTCTCCACGCCAGTCGCCATTGAACCTGCGGTGAAGCGCCAAACCATTACCGTACCGAATGGCAAAGTGGCGGGCATGCCTTAGGTTAGACAGCAGAGTGGTTTAGCTTTGAAACCACTGCATGCTATGATGAAAAAAACGAGCAATAGAGAATTAACTTCATGACTTGGAAAATTCAAGCAATTTCTGGTGATTTAACAGGACAAGAAATTAGTATTGAGCGAGATATGTTGGTGGGTCGTCATCAACAAGCAGATATTGTTTTGCAAGAATCTGATGTATCGCGTAAACATGCTGCCTTTGTACTGAAAGATCAGGCACTCTGGTTGCAAGATCTCAATTCATCCAATGGGACGTTTATTAATGATGTCCGTTTGACTGGTGAATCACTTTTAAAAGAAGGTGATATTGTACAGTTTGCCAGTGTGAAGTTTAGTTTATTGGCTCCAGCTAAAGCTGTTCAGATCCCAGCGGATATTGAACAAAGCGTTGAAGCGTTGCAAGCAGAAGAAATTACACCTGTTCAGCAGCCGTCTGAAGCTGTTGCAGTTTCTGAAACTGTGGCACAAGAGTCTGTAGCAAACACGTCTGAGACTAAGGCACAAGAGCCTGTTGTTAAAACCGCAGCACAACAAATGAATGATCAAGGTATGCCAGAGTTGAAAGAGCGAGATGGCTCGGTTCAATTGACTCGTGATGGTATGCCGACCAATGTAGGTGTGCCTAAACCTGCACCAATTCCTGAGGGAATTGACGTAACTGCTGTTCCGAAAAATGAAGCATGTGATGTAGAAATTCCAGCGACATGTGTAGAGCAAGAGCGTGAAGCGCAAAAAAATGCCTCTGTGGGCTTAATCTCAGTCATTGTTTTAATCATTCTTGCAATTATTGCATGGGTCTTGTTTAAATAAACCGAGACATTCCTCAAAAGGCATGCATGGGCATGCCTTTTTTATGGGGAAAATTTACAAAAAAATAGAGGGACATTATGTTTGAAGTTCGTTTAGCAGAACGCCAAATGATTTTATTTGATCTGGATGGAACGCTAGTCGATTCAGCATCTGACTTACATCGTGCGATGAATATGAGTCTAAATGCGTTGCAATTACCGTTGGTCACAGAAGCGCAGGTGCGAAACTGGATTGGGAAAGGAACTTCATTGTTTTGTCATAGCGTACTTGAATACTTGACCGGGAAGGTGGATGCCGCACAGCACCATCTTTTACTGGAAACTTTTCTAAAGATTTACAATGCAGATCCTTGTGTTTTGACGCAGCCCTTTGACGGCATTCTAGAGTTCTTGGATTGGGCAAAAGCAGAGCAGAAAATTCTGATTTGTGTGACCAATAAGCCAGAGCAACCGGCACGCAGTATTGTGCAGGCACTGGGCATGCATGACTACTTTGATGATGTGATAGGTGGAGATCGTTTTGAAGAGCGTAAACCACATCCCAAGCAGTTAGAGTATTGTGCGGAACATTATGCCTTGCCAAAACAGCAAATTTTGATGGTAGGTGACTCTGTCAATGATGTAGAGGCAGCACGTCGTGCGGGTATTGATTGTATTGTGGTCAGCTATGGCTATAATCATGGTGAAAATATTCGAGATTGTCAGCCGCAGCACGTGGTTGATAACTTAAAAGAATTATTGGGTTGAAATAAGTAGGGTTAAGGAAGTGAAAATGAGCAACTGTGTAGGTTTTCGATGGCGTCACTCAATCAGCATGAGAAGAAATTAACTGAAATTGACCACGCGAAAAATAGAGAAACCGAGATGACTACACAAACTCAATTTGAACAACTGAAATCTGCTGGATATAACTTGATTCCGGTATATCGTCAGCGCTTGGCAGATACAGAAACTCCGCTGTCTGTTTTTGCGCGATTAAAACAACATAAACAAGCCTATTTATTTGAATCTGTAGAGGGTGGCGAAAACTGGGCGCGTTACTCCATTATTGGCTTGGGCGAGTCCACCGTATTTTCGTGTAATGAAGGGCAGTTGACCGTTCAACATGCTGATGGCTCGGTTGAAAAACAACAATGTGCTGACCCATTTCAATACATTCGTGACTTCCAAGCACAATATAAAGTGCCTACACAGCAAGATTTGCCAGCGTTGCCGAGCTTTACCGGTGGATTGGTTGGATACTTTGGTTATGATGCTGTACGTTATATCGAACCAAAGCTCAATAACGTTCCAGAAGCTGACCCGGTCGGGATTCCGGATATTTGGATGATGCTATCAAAAACCGTCATCGTCTTTGATAACCTTAAGGATACCTTATTCTTAATTGTGCATGCCGATGTAAATGATGCTGAGGCCTATACCAAGGCGCAGCAACAATTGGATGGGCTAGAAGAACTTTTGGCAACCCCAATTGCACTCAAAGCAAATAAGCATACTGCACCACAGTTTGAATCCATCACCGGACACGATAACTTTATTGACTCTATTGCAAAAGTAAAAGAGTACATTAAAGCAGGTGATGTGATGCAGGTTGTGCCAGGTCATCGTATGGTATCCGATTTTGATGGTGAGCCTTTACAGGTCTATCGTGCACTACGTCACCTCAATCCATCGCCATATTTGTTCTTGGTGCAAGGGCAGACACTAGAAAATGACATTCCTTTTCATATTGTTGGTTCATCACCTGAAATTTTGTCTCGTTTAGAAAATGGTGTGGCAACAGTTCGTCCTTTGGCGGGAACGCGACCACGGGGTAAAACAAAAGAAGAAGATTTAGCGCTAGAAAAAGATTTGCTATCTGATGAAAAAGAAATTGCAGAGCATTTGATGTTGATCGATTTGGGGCGAAATGATGTTGGACGCGTTTCTAAAATCGGTAAAGTTCACGTGACTGATCAAATGGTGATCGAACGTTATTCGCATGTCATGCACATTGTGTCAAATGTGCAAGGTGAAGTACGTGATGATATCGATGCTTTGGATGTTTTTAAGGCAACATTCCCTGCGGGTACGCTTTCAGGCGCACCAAAAATCCGTGCTATGGAAATTATTGATGAAGTTGAACCAGTAAAACGTGGAATTTTTGGGGGTGCTGTTGGTTATTTAGGCTGGCATGGCGAAATGGACATGTCGATTGCGATTCGTACCTGTGTAATTCGTGAAAATAAGGTCTATGTTCAAGCTGGAGCAGGGGTGGTGTATGACTCTAATCCTGAATCAGAGTGGAATGAAACCCAAATAAAAGCTCGCGCAGTGATCAAAGCGGTTGAATTATCATCAAATGGATTGATTTTATGAGTTTTTCACGTTTTTTTTAGAAAAAACACTTGCAAGGATTTCAAGATTTGCTAAACTGCACACCGTTCCGATACGAAACGTACGAAACACTAAGAAACGCCGGCATAGCTCAGTTGGTAGAGCAACTGACTTGTAATCAGTAGGTCCACAGTTCGAATCCGTGTGCCGGCACCATCTTAGAAAGTTTGAGAGTGAGTAGAGAGAACAACACTGAAGTAAGTGTAAAATGGTGAGGTTCCCGAGCGGTCAAAGGGGGCGGACTGTAACTCCGCTACGAAAGTTTCGAAGGTTCGAATCCTTCCCTCACCACCAATTTTAAGACTTCAATAAGTGGTTTGTACCAACATCGTGCGGGAGTAGCTCAGTTGGTAGAGCGGTAGCCTTCCAAGCTACATGTCGCGAGTTCGACCCTCGTCTCCCGCTCCATATCTATTGAAGTGCTTATATTTGCTCTTATAGCTCAGTGGTAGAGCACTCCCTTGGTAAGGGAGAGGTCTCGAGTTCAAATCTCGATAAGAGCTCCAGATTTTACAGTTTAGCAACTTTAAGTGTTGCGCAAGATTCCAGAAGCAGGCTTTTTAGTCTGCTTTTCAAGTATTGGGTGTTTATTTTTTTTAGGCGATATGTCGGAGCTGGGTTTTACTCAGAATTGTGTTCGACGTAAACGAGGAAGAAAAGCATGGCTAAGGCTAAGTTTGAACGTAATAAGCCGCACGTTAACGTGGGCACAATCGGTCACGTTGACCATGGTAAAACGACTTTAACAGCTGCGATTGCAACTGTGTGTGCAAAAAAATTCGGTGGTGAAGCGAAAGATTACGCTGCAATCGACTCTGCACCAGAAGAAAAAGCACGTGGTATTACAATTAATACTTCACACGTAGAATACGATTCTCCAATCCGTCACTACGCTCACGTAGACTGCCCAGGTCACGCCGATTATGTTAAAAACATGATTACTGGTGCTGCGCAAATGGATGGTGCGATCCTTGTTTGTTCAGCGACTGATGGTCCTATGCCACAAACTCGTGAACACATCCTCCTTTCTCGTCAGGTAGGTGTACCTTATATCGTTGTATTCCTAAACAAATGCGATATCGTAGACGACGAAGAATTAATTGAATTAGTAGAAATGGAAGTTCGTGAACTTCTTTCTACTTATGACTTCCCAGGCGACGACACTCCAGTAATCCGTGGTTCTGCTCTTGCAGCGCTTAATGGTGAAGCTGGTCAATACGGCGAAGATGCTGT